>CAJJDJ010000117.1 GCA_905182825.1 Thiotrichaceae bacterium UBA7359 | reverse complement strand
GGAAAAATAGAGGTGTCATTTTTAGTAAGTTTGCAAATTGATTAAAGAAGTTGTCATTTTTGCCAAAAATGATTGATGGCTGAAAACTGGTGACATTTATCCCAATATTTCTTGAATGTAATAAATCTTCAGCTTCACCTTTCGTTCGTAGATAATGACTCTTACCATTTTCAGCATCTGCATTTAGTGCGCTCATTTGCAAAAGTCGTTTAATACCAACCTCACCACATACATTTATTATTTTTTCGACTAGTTCAACATGTATATGATTGAAACCTTTGCCATTATTTCCTCTTTCGTTAAGGATGCCAATCAGATTGATGACTGCATCACACCCAGCAAGATGCGTTTTGAGTTTTTTCAAATCGTGAATATCAGTTTGCACTAATTCTAAATTCGGCAAAACAATGAGATCATCACGATTATATTCACGGTTACGAGTTAAAATTTTTAACTTATAACCTTCCTCCGATAAGCGGTTACATAAAGAACGACCAACAAAGCCGGTTCCGCCTAGTATCGCAATATGTTTAATTGACATGCTTGTTATCGGAAGTATTAATTCCAGCACAACTTGAATTGTCAGCTGTAACATGATTTTTTGACATTATTATTGGCATTCTTTTATTAATAGGTTTGACTTTTAATTCTAATCGCCAATCATAAATATTGGCAAATGCTAATACGCGACGAACATATTTACGAGTTTCGTCGAATGGAATTTTTTCTACCCATACATCAGATTCTTCACAACCTTTTTTAGGTAGCCATTTTGATACTCGATGTGGACCAGCATTATAAGCAGCAGTCGCCAATACGATATTACCATTAAAATCAGCTAACATTTTTTTCATGTAAGCACTACCAATCGGAATATTAGTTCCAGCTTTTTTTAATTTACTCGTCTTGAAATCTTTTAAACCAATATATTTAGCCATGTATTGTCCAGTTTTAGGCATTACTTGCATTAAACCTAACGCACCTGCTGGAGAACTTACATCCTCGATAAAAGCACTCTCGGCACGCACTAAGCCATATAACCAGCTGACATCTATTTTTCTTTTCTTGGCATACTTGTCAAGCAGATCACTAAATAATATCGGAAATCTTAAAACTAAATCATCATAGGCTTTGGCTCGATGCATAGTTATTATGGCCCTATTATGCCAACCCCATTGTGATGCAACAGCTGCTGCCGTTTGCATCTGATAGGTTGTCATTTTGTTTAAAGCATGCTGCCATTCACGTCTTGCGGAGTATGACATGCCCAGTTTATAAAATTCATATGAACGTTTCATTGCAGGCAATGATGCAACTTTTGAAAATCCTTCTCTGTTTTCTGGGATTGGATAATGATTCATATCATAAGCAACATTAATTTTATCGGCAGCAAGAAAACCATAATAATCACGTTCTTTTGCTATCTCTTTATAAATTTCATTCGCTTTGTCGGGCTCTCCTGTCTCTTCCAGCGCGCGTGCGTGCCAATAGCGCCAGCGAAGTTCAATATCGATATCGGGAGCTTGTCCAGTGGTCCATTTTTTTAAGGTGAACCAGTCATAGTTAGCCAACGCTGTGCTCAATCGATAATGAAATACTTGTTTATTGACATGTTTGTTATCAATCTTATCGAGGAGTTGTAATGCTAGAACACTTTTATTTTTTGCTGCACGTATAGCAAGAGTCCTTTCAATTTCGGCAATATCGCTAAGGGTAAATGAGTATTGCTCTTTTAATTCATTTAAACGTTGGATTGCTTTAATAACGTCATATCTAGCTAAACGTAAAATGCCATGGGCCAGTATATCTCTGGCAATAGGTGTATTTTCAAGTTTTGGCTTATATGTATATTTATATGGATTTTGATATATTCGAACCCATAGTTTTGCAAGTTCCTTATATTCTGGTTCGAGACGATTAGATAAATAATTAACTAAATTAAGTTGATTATTCCGGATCGACAATCGGAGTCGTTCCCACACCAATTCATTAGTCATGAAATCACTCTTGTATAGCAATGCAAAAGCAGGATCACATTGTGGAGGAAGTGACTTACCGGCTAGCCAAGTAGTACGTATATCCTCCAACAGGAATGTACTATTATTTGTTTTTATCCTGGCTTGAAGTTGATAACATTCCATTTTGACATCTGATTGCGGCGTATAATTGTCAAGAAAGGTTTGCCAGTGACTTCTTTTCACCAAAAGTTTTAACCATGATTTACGCAATCCAGCGGCAACAGGTAAATCATGATAACGTTCCAAGAAGGATATGATGTCGCTATCTTTTATTTTCAATAAATTTCTTCGGAGGTATTCGTATCGCAGATAGGGATAAAGTGGGTAATCCTTTAGTGTGTTTGCGATCTTACCGAATGTCTTATATTGGTTAGTATCTAATGCTTTTTTTGCAGCAAGATAATCTTTGCGTTGAAATTCAATTGATTTGGCAAAAACAGGGGTGTTTAATATTAGCAAAATAGCTGTAATAAGAAAGCTTAATATCGCGCGCTGAATTAAGCCGGTTATAGAATACTTATTTTTTATTTTTAGATTGGCTTTTATTTGCATAGATTGGTCGGTCGTACTTAAAATTAGCATTAAGAATTGCCCAGATTTAATTACAAATCGTAATGACGTAGTTAAAACAACCAACATGACCAATCATGATTCTTTGTAGATAACATGCTGATTTCACGACAATTGCCTAATGTAGAACATACCGTTCTGAATAAGTGATTTAAGGTATGATATACCTTATTTGTAATTTATAAATCATAAACAGTAAATAATCCATGTTGCCTGAAATTACAATACAAATTATTGTTTTTTATACTTTAACAGGTTTTTTTGCCGGACTTGTCGGAGGTATGACTGGTTTAAGCGGCGGTGTCATTATTGTTCCCGTTTTACACTTTTTATTTATGAAGCAAGCATTCCCGCAGAACATGCTCATGCAATTGGCAGTAACCACTTCATTAGCAACGATTATCGTCACGTCCCTATCTGCTACTTATGTGCATGATAGAAAACGAGCTGTGTTGTGGGCGCCTGTGCGTCGTATTGCTCCCGGATTATTAATAGGTGCTTCTTTAGGGGCGCTATTAGCAGATCTTGTTTCGAGTGGTGTATTGCGAATTATCTTTGGTTTATTCGAAATATTAGTTGGTATTCAAATGTGGTTGAATCTTAAACCAAAAGCACATTCAGTTTTACCAGGAACACTAGGTTTGATGAGTTCTGGTTTTGGTATTGGTCTGCTTTCAACCTTGATGGGAATTGGTGGTGGTACTCTGACAGTGCCATTCTTACTATGGTGTAATGTTAATATGCGAAATGCTGTGGCAGTTTCGTCAGCATGTGGATTTCCGATAGCGTTTGCTGCAACAATTGCATTGGTTATTGTCGGCTGGAATGAAGAAGCTATTCCAGCGCATTCTTTAGGTTATTTATATTGGCCTGCTGCAATCATCATTAGTGCGATGACCATTTTTTTTGCACCCTTGGGTGCCCGATTGGCTCATTATTTTCCAATTGTCACTTTGAAACGTATTTTTGCTGTTGTTTTAGTGATAGTAGGGATACAAATGCTAATATCTTGAATAATTTACATAGTACTGTACGTTATTAGAAAGGGTCAATGATACACTAGCGCAATTTTCTGTTTGAATTTTTGATGTGATTTTGGTTGTTTCCATTATAAATTAAAAATGTCAGTTGGAAACATTGAGCCGACTCAGTCAGACCCACAAATATAATAATAAATGGAGAATAAAATGGCAAAAGCAATCTGGAATGAAGCAATATTGGCAGAGAGTATGGATTTTGAAGAAGTAGAAGGTAATATTTATTTCCCAATGGATTCAATCAACAAAAAATATTTCAACACTAGTGACACTCATTCAACCTGTTCTTGGAAAGGTAATGCGAGTTATTATAATCTAGAGGTAAGCGGTCAAATAAATAAAGATGCGGCTTGGTATTACCCAGAACCCAAATCAAAGGCTGAAAACATAAAGAACTATATTGCGTTTTGGAAAGGTGTCGAAGTGGTGGAATAGTAATTTATTGGTAATTATTGCGTGGCACCTATTTTTTTAGCTCTTTCATAGCTACAATTTGAACTTTCAATTTTTGTATCCCAACCCATGGAATGTAATTCAATAATTGAACTCAACACATCAATATGTTCATCTGAATCATTCAGTGCCGGAATATAAGAAAATTCTTCTCCGCCTGACTCAGTGAAAAACTGCCTGTTCTGCATGTCTATCTCTTCAATCGTTTCGAGGCAATCAGCAGAGAAACCTGGGCATACTATCTGAACATGTTTTATGCCATTTGCGGCAAGTTCTTTTAATGTCACATCTGTATAGGGTTGTAACCATTCTCTTGGCCCAAAGCGTGATTGAAATGTAAGTTGCCATTCATCGACCTGTAACTCCAGTTTTTCCGCAACAAGTCTAGCTGTTTTATGGCACTCACAATGATAGGGGTCGCCAGCAAGAAAATAATCTCTGGGTAATCCATGGAATGAGAAAATTAACTTTTCAGGTTTTGTGTGAGTTTGCCAATATTTTTTAATACTGTTTGCCAAAGCAGTGATGTAATCAGGATTGTCGTGATAGTGATTTATCATTCTAATCTCAGGTATCCAACGCCATTTCTTTATTACGTCGCTAGCAGCATCAAATGTAGATGCTGTAGTAGCTGCTGAATATTGTGGATAAAGTGGAAAAATTAATATGCGTTCTGCGTTAGCTGCACGTAATTTTTCCAATCCAGCTTCAATTGAAGGATTTCCATAACGCATGGCAAGCTCTACTTTTATGGGGCCCTCCATACGTTTGCTTAGTTCAGTTTGTAATTTTTTGGCTTGTTTAATCGCGATATCAAGAAGTGGTGAGCCGTTTTCGGTCCAAACTTTTTTGTAGGCTTCAGCAGATCGATGTGGACGTATTCGTAATATGATGCAATGTAATACAAACCACCAAATTATTTTGGGTGTTTCTATGACTCGCGGATCTGATAGAAATTCCCCCAGGTATTTACGCACTGCCGCAGGCGTTGGTGCATCAGGAGTTCCCAAGTTGGTGATCAGGACACCGGTACAAGCGGGAGTATCATGTTTATAATCAGAATTGCCTTTATATTTCATAAGTCCATTTATATAGGAGTCGAGAGTGTTTGTAAAAATATTAATGAATGTCCAGAACTTATTGCCAAGAATGGTTGTATAATACGGGAATGGTTACACCCAAAAAATAACTCGATTAAGTTACCTTAACCTGTTGCAATGGCAACTGTTGATATAGGTAAACAAAGCTACAAACACAAGTTGAAACAAATTGAAGTGTATATTACATTTTCAGGTCAGGGTGTTATGCATATTGATCATGAAAATCAAGAAGACGGTGCCAGTGAAGCGACATTTAACTAGACTGGAAATGCTTTGAAGATTTTTTTGGCGTAATAGATTACGGTATTCAGCGTGATTTTTTTTACATCGGTCATCGAGCTCAGATTTCTCGTTAATATTATCGACATAAAATCGTATTAAAGACCATATCCGACTTTCGACGATGTTGTATTCAATATTTCCATCAGCAACTTTGGTTATTTTTTTTAAATAGCGTACCAAAAACCATTCTATGGTGTAAGCCTCGATTTCTGCTTTTTCGACCTATTTAATATGTTTGTTCACATAGAGGAGGAAGTCACCAAAGTAGATCTTTTTCATGATTCTGTCAGGATAAATATCATAACCTGATTATTTTATCCTTTACAAGAATATGAAAATATCGAGATTAGATTATTTAATACTATTTTTATTACATATCTTCCAGGACTGCTATCCGTTCCTCCAAAGGAGGATGACTCAGGAATAGACGTTTAAAGCTAGTGGGCACACCACCATTGATCCCGAATGCAGACATCTCGTCTGGAAGTGGTTGTGGATTGCTGACTTGTTGTAGACGGCGCAAGGCGCAGATCATTTTGTTCCTGCCTGCTAGGTAAGCTGCTTCTTCATCAGCTCTATACTCTCGTCGACGAGAGAACCACATGACGATGATACTTGCGAGTATAGATAAGATCATTTGTATGAAAATGACGCCTATCCAATAGCCGGGTCCATGCCCCCATTTTATTTTAAAAACAAGCCGATCGATTAGGTGGCCAATAACTCTGGAAAAGAAAATGACGAAGGTATTAATAACGCATTGTATGAGAGTCAATGTAACCATGTCACCGTTAGCAATATGACTAATCTCATGCCCTAATACCGCTTCGATTTCATCTTGAGTCATGTGATCTAGAAGACCCCGACTCACTGCTACTAATGCTGCATTCCTATTCATGCCGGTAGCAAAGGCATTCGGTTGGGGAGAGTTAAATATACCTAGTTCAGGCATTTTAATGCCTACTTCTCTGGCCTGATTTTCTACTGTTGATACTAACCATTGCTCCTGACTGCTGGTTGGCATTTCTATTAATTTGATGCCCATAGTCTTTTTTGCAATCCACTTAGATATTACTAGTGAGATTAATGAACCGCTCATACCGAAAATTGCAGAAAAGATAAGCAAGACATTCAAGTTTAATCCATCACCTTTTTGTTCTGATGCTGTGCCTAGACCTAATAAGCGGATTGATATACTCAGCACAATCATAATAGCTATGTTGGTACCAAAGAAAAGTAGCACTCGTAACATGTAATTAAGCTCCTTAGGAAATGACTTATATAGATTCTGTCATTTAAAAAAAATTCAATGAATTATGTTTTTCTTAACACAAGTATCGGTGAACTGGTTAGTACCTTTCTTGTACCAAATAAACCAGTTAAAACAATAATTAAGCAGCATATTAAAGGCGCAATTAACCAAATCAGAGGGTTAATAATAATATCCATTTTGAAAACATATTCCGCCAATGCCATTTCGATGAGGGATGCAGCAATTGCCGAGAGTATTCCGGTAATAACTCCAAGAAACATAAACTCGGCGATCAGCCCAGAGACAATTTGTTTGTGGCTGGCTCCCAATGCGCTCATTAAAGCCGATTCATGAGTACGTTCGTCATGCGTGCTTTGCAACGCGGCAAATAAGACGGCAATGCCTGTCAAAACAGTAAAAATAAAAACAAATTCAATCGTTCTAATAACTTGGTTCATGATTGCTCTCACTTGCGTGAGTATGGCATCAATATCAAAAATGGTAATACTTGGGTACTGCTTAACCAAATTAGTTAGCATCGCTCGCTTCGCATCAGGTATAAATAGACTGCTAATAAATGTACTTGGATATGAATCTAGAGCGGCTGTGTTTGAAACGACAAAGAAGTTCACATTAAAAGAATCCCACTCAACCCAACGTAGATTAATTACTTCGCCGACAATATCCTGACCAGCGATAGAGTATGTCAGCTGGTCTCCCATACTAATTCCTAACGTTTCGGCAATACCCTCTTCAACTGAAAAATAATTTTTAGAGCTATCATCCAAGTGCCACCATTTACCTGCTACTAGACGGTTGTCTCTTTGCATTTTATCAGAGTAGGACAAATTGAATTCACGTGTTGCAAGTCGATTTGCGCGTGGATCTTTATAATCATTCGGATTGATGACGTTATCATTTACTTTGATTAGTCGCCCGCGGATCATGGGGTGTAATTCAATATCTGTATCAAGAGATGCAGATAACTGCGCTTTAATTCCACTCACTTGTTTGGGTTGAATATTAATTAAAAAATAATTGGGTGCGTCATCAGGGAGTCGATTTTGCCAACCTTCCAGTAAGTCTGTACGAACTAATGTAAGCAATAATATTACTGTGACGCCAATACCAATAGCTGTAATCTGCATAATACTTTGATTTGAACGGCGTGTTACATTTGCTAATCCATATCGTGCTGCCATCTTTAGTCTTGGTTGTAATTGCTTTAAAAGCTTGATCATCATTTTAGCTGACAAGGCTAGGACAATAGCCGTCAGGAATAAACCGGCTACGGTGTACAGTGTCAAATTAATATTGCCAGATTGCCATGGACTGAGTAAAGCTAATGCAATGATGGCGAGTGCATAAATTGCATAATTATTTAACGGAACTGGTGATAGGTCTTTACGTAACACACGCAAGGGTGAAATTTTTCTTAAACGTACCAATTGCGGTAATGCGAAGGCTAACACGGTTATTAAACCAGTAAATAATCCAGATAACACTGGCCTCCATGAAGGTGCAGGAAGTGGTTGTTGAGTCATACCTATGAGCATTTGATTCAGAACTTCTTGAGCAAAAAAACCGAGCAGACAGCCTATAAAACTACAGATAAGACCCAGCAACATTAATTGAAAGAAATATATCTGAGTTATTTGTCCTTGCTGTAGGCCTAAGCACCGCATGATGGCACAGTTATCATAATGCCTTATAGCGAATCGCTTTGCTGACATCGCTATTGCAAGACCGGCTAGAGCAATACTAACGAGTGCAGCTAGTCCTAAAAATTGCTCAGCGCGTTCTAGTGCAGATTTGATTTCAGGACGGGCATCTTTTATACCTTGTACTCTTAGATGGTCATCGTCTTCTATATTTACTTGTTCTCGATAAGCATCAATTTTTTCTGATTTGCCACCGAGTAATAAACGATATTGAATACGGCTACCGGGTAATACTAATTTAGTTTCATCCAAGTCAGCACGGTTCATCATCAACCTCGGTGCGATGTTAAACAGATCCCCGCCACGATCAGGCTCATAGGTTAAAATCTTTTCGACGATTAATTCAGATGCACCTAAATTGATAGATTCTCCGATCTCTACTTGGAGTGCTTGTAATAATCGGCTATCTATCCAAGCTGAACCGCGTGACGGGATAGAGTCATTGACTTGTTCTTCACCGAATAGATTATCACTCGTTCGTAAATAACCTCGAATTGGATAACTAGAGTCAACCGCTTTCACTTCAGCAAGTTCGAGTTTGTCGTTTTTAACAACAACACTACGAAAACTTTCATTTAGAGAAATGATTAATGCCGCTGCTTCACCAGCATCAATGTATTTACTCTGAATTTTCTTTGAGGAAATTAACACGAGGTCAGCTGCAAGTAGCTCAGTTGCTTGTTGTTGAGTCCCACGTTTGACACGATCGGTAAAAAAATTTATCGAGGATAGACAAGCGACAGCGATTAGAATTGAAATGCCAATAAGCCGAAGTTCGCCCGAATACCAGTCTCTTTTCAATCCACTAAAGGCGAATTTGAACGTATTCATTTCATGTCGTTGATGATTTGTCCACCCGTCATGATTACTTTTCGATCACAAAGGCTAGCCAAGGCATCGTCATGAGTTACCAACACAAGTGTTGTGCCATTGTTTTTATTCATTTTGAACATCAGATCTATAATTCGCTGGGCAGTTTTTTTATCTAGGTTCCCCGTTGGCTCATCTGCAAATAATATTTTAGGATTACATGCAAAAGCACGTGCGATAGCAACACGTTGTTGTTCACCACCAGAAAGCTGATCTGGATAGTGATGAATTCGTTCATTTAATCCGACGTCGGCTAATCTTTGTCTGGCGATTTCATCAGATTGTTCTGAACCTGCGAGTTCAAGTGGTAGCGCAGTATTCTCCAGAGCTGTTAGCCCAGGCAATAGATGAAAGGATTGAAATACAAATCCAACGGATTGATTGCGAATTTGCGACCTGCCATCCTCATCTAAATCGTTTAAGATAGTACCGTCTAGAATAACTTTGCCTGATGTGGGTGTATCTAGACCTGCGAGCAATCCTAATAATGTTGATTTTCCTGAGCCTGATACGCCAATAACCGCTAAACTCTCGCTTCGTTTTATAGATAAATTAATATCAGCGAGGATGGTGAGAGAGCCTTCGGGGCTAGACACTTGCTTTCCAATAGCCTTAGCTTGAACAATATCGTTACTATCTGGGTCCATGTTTATGTATTACCGAATCTTAATTTTTGTTATTTATTTATTTTCTTTCCCTGTTCACGCACAGGGGAAGACGATACTTATATTAGGGGACAGCCTTAGTGCCTCTTATGGTATACCAGTGGAAGATGGGTGGGTATCATTACTGGAGCAACGCTTAGTCAGACAAAATATGAAATATAAAGTTGTTAATGCCAGCATAAGCGGTGAGACAACATTGGGTGTTAAAACTCGACTCGATAAATTACTAAATGAATATAGTTCTGAAATCGTCGTTATCGAATTAGGTGGAAATGATGGCTTGCGCGGATTTCCACTTAGCGAGATAGAACAAAATTTATCAGATATAGTAAATACGATAAAAAAAAATGGTGTGACTGTGTTACTCGTACCAATGCAACTGCCACCCAATTATGGCGCAGCTTATAATCAGCGTTTTATGTCTATATATAAGTCAGTCTCTGAAAAACAAAATATCAATATGTCTACATTTATCCTTAATGACATAGCACAGCATTCCGAATTAATGCAAGCTGACGGACTTCATCCGACAAAGGAGGCTCAAGCGATGATGTTGGATAATCTCTGGCCTAGTTTGGAACTATTAATCATCAAATGAAATATTGTTGCTATTGTAGTGCCGAATTAATCTATGACATACCAAGTGATGATAATCGTTATCGCTATATTTGTATGACGTGTGGAATTGTTCATTATCAAAACCCCAAAATCGTTGCTGGTTGTATTCCTGTATGGGGAGATCAAATATTGCTATGTAGACGGGCAATAGAGCCAAGGTCAGGGTATTGGACTTTGCCTGCTGGATTTATGGAAATGGGTGAATCAACTCTTGAAGCAGGTATTAGAGAGACGCTTGAAGAAGCCAATGCACGTATTGAAGTAGAAGATCTTTATGCTGTTTTTAATTTATCTCATGTTGATCAGGTTTATATGATTTATCGTTCAAGATTATTAGATTTAGATTTTTCACCAGGTGTTGAAAGTTCGGAAGTAAAATTATTTCAACAAGATGAAATTCCGTGGGACGAACTAGCATTTACAGCAATCAGAGAAACCTTAAAGTTTTATCTAGATGATAAAAAAACAGGTAAATTTCAATTACACACTGGAGATATTATAAAAAACGAAAATTGTTATGACTTTATTGAAACCTGAATTTAAAAAAATGAAGAATTAAACTTTAATGGCAAACCATGATCAGTCTCGTCATTTTTTTATCAGCAACACATAACCGTTATTGGTAAATACCTTATTATTTCAATGACATTTAATACTATCACTAGTTTTAAAACGGTAACATCACCTCTACAAAGGTAGTAATAAGTGATTTTTTAGTCGGGTCAGCTGTATCTACTGATTATGTGTGTTGTCATCACTTTTTATCTAAGAGTAGCTTCTTAACGTAATTTGGCCTTGTCTCTTATAAACGCCAAAATACTACTAGTTGAATCCGTTTCACAATTAAAAGTAGAACTGTTGTCTTTTTTTGCCGACACACAACAGATGCAAATAAAACCTGCATGGTTAAATAATCGACTTATTTCTTCAATGTTGCTGTTAATCTCATCTTGATTCAGTACGATACTGACGTGCCCACTATCAAACAATTGACGTTCAATTTTTTGTGCAAATTTGACATTATTCTCACCTGTCAAATAGATAGTAAAAGCTTCTTGACCGTATCTTGCAACACGTTCGTCTAAACTAACTGCTCGAATATCAGTATTATCAGCAACACCTGTGACCATTCCTGCACCAACGGTAACATTGTTTAATCGATCAATGATTATGAATGCGCCAGTTCCTTTGCATAGACTATATGGATCAATTGCGAGACTTGAGGTGAGTGTTATATCACAATGACCGATTTCATTAAGATTGAGCTCGTTTGCCTCTAATTTATCCATTGAATTAACGTCAATTCTATGATGTATTTTCGATACTGATCCAGTAATAGTTTGGGTGGCACATTTTACGTAATACTCTTTGCCAACATTTAATGTTTGTTCTGTCATCCACACGATATTCGCTTCGAACTTATCTCCTAAACAAGGCTGATGTTCACGATGAGTGATCATGTCTCCACGACTGACATCTATCTCATCATTAAGAGTTAGTGTAACGGCCATAGGCGGGAAGGCTTGTTCTATCTCACCTTCGTAAGTCACGATAGATTTTATCGTGCTTGTTTTTCCAGAAGGCAACACGGTTACTTTATCGTTCTTGCGAATGATCCCAGAAGCCATAGTGCCACAATAACCTCGGAAATTAAGATTCGGACGGTTAACATATTGCACTGGAAAACGCATTTCCTTGAAATTTTTATCGTTATTGATCTCAATAGTTTCTAAAATCTGCATCAACGGTTGTGCATGATACCAAGGCATCTCGACACTTTGGTTAACTACATTTTCACCCTTCAAGGCAGAAATAGGAATAAACTTAATATCTACACGATCAAGTTTCGTGGTGAAGTTTAGATAGTCTTTTTTAATTTTGTTGTAGATGTCCTCATCATAATCAACGAGGTCCATTTTGTTGATAGCTACTATAATGTGTTTAATTCCAAGCAGAGATGAAATAATAGTATGGCGTCGAGTTTGAATCTGTACACCATATCTGGCATCTATAAGGATAATAGCCAGATCGCATGTAGATGCACCTGTTGCCATATTGCGCGTATATTGTTCATGCCCGGGCGTATCAGCTATGATGAATTTGCGTTTGGCAGTTGAAAAGTAACGATAGGCAACGTCAATGGTAATACCTTGTTCGCGCTCTGCCTGAAGACCATCTACTAACAAGGCTAAATCAATTTCTTTACCTGTAGTACCAGACTTCACACTGTCTGCTGTTATTGCAGCAAGCTGGTCCTCATAGATCATTTTTGAGTCATGTAATAAACGACCAATAAGCGTGCTTTTACCATCATCGACACTGCCACAAGTTATTAACCGTAATAGCTCTTTTTTTTCATGCTGTTCAAGATAAGCATTTATATCGGCGCGAATTAGTTCAGATTGGTGAGACATCAGAAATATCCCTCCCGTTTTTTTTCTTCCATAGAACCTGCTTGATCATAATCAATGACTCGGCCTTGCCGTTCTGACGTCGTGGCCAGTAACATTTCCTGTATAACCTCTGGAAGTGTTGTTGCATTTGATTCAACAGCACCAGTTAATGGATAACAGCCAAGTGTTCGAAATCGGACCATTTTATTTTCAATTTTTTCATAAGGTTCTAATTGCATTCGATCATCATCGACCATGATGTAAGTGCCATCACGTTTCACAACGGGTCGTTCTTTAGCTAAATATAAAGGAACTATTGGAATATTTTCCATATGAATGTATTGCCATATATCAAGCTCAGTCCAATTAGATAATGGAAACACACGAATACTTTCACCTTTATCTACTCTGCCATTATAAATATTCCATAATTCAGGACGCTGATTCTTTGGATCCCATCGGTGATTTTTATCGCGAAATGAGTAGACACGTTCTTTAGCTCGAGATTTTTCTTCATCGCGCCTTGCGCCACCGAAAGCTGCATCAAATTTGTATTTATTTAAGGCTTGCTTAAGCGCATCAGTCTTCATTACATCGGTATGCTTCTTACTGCCATGAGTAAAAGGACCAACTCCAGCGTTGACACCATTTTGATTAGTATAAACAATTAAATTTAAACTAAGATCTTTTACCAATTTGTCACGAAAAGAAATCATTTCTTTGAATTTCCAGGTGGTATCAACATGTAAGAGTTGAAAAGGTAGCTTACCCGGCGCAAATGCTTTCAATGCCAGTTGCAACATCACCGCAGAATCCTTGCCTATGGAATAAAGCATAACTGGTTTTTCGAATTCAGCAGCCACTTCGCGAATGATATGAATGCTTTCAGCTTCGAGCTGTTTTAAATGTGTCAAATTGTAATCGGTCATTAAGGCTTTACATAAATTATTTTAGAGTGTTTAAAGAGCAGAAAATTTTTTTCTGCTCTTTCTGAGTTTTAAAATGCGAGGCATTATACCAGAACGCTAAATATGGGCTAGCTTGAGATGAAGCCATCTTCGTATCTAATATTAAAATATTGTTTACTTTGTGACACATAAACTAGTGATTAATTAAGTTGAAAACCGATTAAAGGCTAATTTTACTATCCATAATACTGTCATGAATTTATTTTGTCTCCTCAAGTAACCTTCGATAAATGTAAGTTTTACTGTTGACACCCTAAAAAATTAGACTATTATTAGCACTCACTAAAGAAGAGTGCTAACAATCCTGTTGGTGCTATATTAATCAATAGGTTAGGAATTAAGGAGGTCTATCTTTATGAATATCCGACCATTACATGATCGTGTGATCGTGAAACGTGTTGAAGAAGAAAAAACATCCCCGGGCGGGATAGTAATTCCAGATTCAGCTACAGAGAAACCAGTCGAAGGTGAAGTTATTGCTGTTGGTAATGGCAAATTACTGGATAACGGTGAATTACGTGCGCTGGACCTTAAAAAAGGTGACAAAGTGTTGTTTGGTAAATATTCCGGCACGGAAGTTAAAGTCAGTGGCGATGATTATCTCGTACTGCGTGAAGACGACATTATGGGCGTCATTGAGTAATTTAAATCATTAATATAGTCAGGAGAATATAATCATGGCTGCAAAAGAAGTAAAATTTTCAGACGATGCCCGCTCAAGTATGGCGAGAGGCGTAAACGTCCTAGCGAATGCGGTAAAACAAACGCTCGGGCCAAAAGGTCGTAACGTAATTTTAGACAAGAGCTTTGGAGCTCCAACCGTTACAAAAGATGGCGTTTCAGTAGCAAAAGAAATCGAACTCGAAGACAAGTTTGAAAATATGGGTGCGCAGATGGTTAAGGAAGTTGCTTCAAAAACATCTGATGTTGCTGGTGACGGTACAACTACCGCAACGGTATTGGCACAAGCGATTGTTCGCGAAGGTCAAAAGGCAGTTACTGCAGGTACCAACCCAATGGATATCAAACGTGGTATCGATAAGGCAGTTACCGCTGCTGTTGCAGAATTGAAGAAACTTTCAAAGCCTTGCGAAGATAATAAGGCTATTGCACAGGTAGGCACTATCTCTGCAAATTCAGATGAAAATATCGGCAATATCATTGCAGAAGCAATGGGAAAAGTTGGCAAAGAAGGTGTGATAACTGTTGAAGAAGGTTCAGGTTTAGAAAATGAACTGGATGTTGTAGAAGGTATGCAGTTTGATCGCGGTTATCTTTCACCTTACTTTATTAATGATCAACAAACGATGAGTGTTGAATTGGAAGCGCCTTTCATTTTACTCTATGACAAGAAGATTTCTAACGTTCGAGACTTGTTGCCAATTCTTGAAGGTGTTGCTAAAGCAGGCAAACCTTTATTGATTGTTGCAGAAGACATCGAAGGCGAAGCTCTGGCAACTTTGGTTGTTAACAACATGCGCGGTATTGTTAAAGTCGCTGCAGTTAAGGCACCAGGTTTTGGAGATCGTCGCAAAGCGATGCTTGAAGATCTTGCTATCCTTACTGGTGGCACCGTGATTTCTGAAGAAGTAGGGTTGAGTCTTGA
>CAJJDJ010000116.1 GCA_905182825.1 Thiotrichaceae bacterium UBA7359 | reverse complement strand
CTATCTCAGTCAATGTCTTGTTCTTCCCAATGCATTTCATTGGCTTAGCAGGAATGCCTCGACGTATTCCGGATTATGGCACGCAATTTACGGATTGGAATATGATTATTAGTATTGGTGGCTTTGGCTTTGGGCTGAGCCAGCTCCTACTTGTTTGGGTTGTTGTCAAATGTATTCGTGGTGGAAAAAAGGCTACGAATGAGGTTTGGGAAGGTGCTCAAGGTTTAGAATTTACTTTGTCATCGCCACCTCCCTTCCACAGTTTTACTACCCCACCAGTAGTGACTAATGCAACGGCGCATTCGTAAACATAAAGAGGCGGGATAAAACAATGATTAATGACGATAAAGTAATAGCAGAAAAAAAATTAGCAACCAAGAACATAATACTAGTCGTAGTGCTCGGGTTAGTCGCTGTCGGTTTTTATGCTGGAATAATTCTGGTATACACATAGATATGCGACATAACACAAGAGTTACACCCAGGAAGCTTTTTATTTTTGCTGCATGCATGTTTGGGTTTGGTTATGCTTTGGTGCCTATTTATGATGTGTTGTGTGATGTCACCGGGCTTAATGGTAAAACTGGTGAGGTCTCTCAATTAGAAGCGGAAGCTAAGAATGTTGATGCGGAGCGGTTGGTAACGGTAGAGTTTGATACAAATGTGAACCCTGGATTGCCATGGAAGTTCGAAGCAGCAAAATTTAAAATGAATGTGCATCCTGGAGAGATTGCTGAAGCGATATTTGTTGTCGAGAATATCTCAGATAAATCAGTTTTAGGCCAAGCCATACCAAGTGTGGTGCCCCCATTAGCATCATTATATTTTGATAAAACAGAATGTTTTTGTTTTACAACACAATTGTTGAAAGCAGGTGAGCGTAAAGAGATGGTGGTGCGTTATGTTATTGGGCCTGAGTTGCCGGAAGATATTTCCATCATGACGCTGTCCTATACTTTTTTCAGATCCCTTGATGATAGTGATGTCGCAGTTTCTGAGACTAAATCTATCGAAGCAATAAAGACTAAAAGTTAGCAAAATAAATAATAGAAATGAGGAATAGTAATGTCTAACTCTCAAGACGCATATTTTATCCCAGAACCAAGTCGCTGGCCCATTGTAGGAACTTTGGCATTGTTCACTTCATTCATCGGTGGCGGCATGATGTTGAATGGTTCTGGTTTCGGCACTTTTATTCTTGGACTAGGCGTCGCCGCAGTTGTTTACATGTTTTCTGGTTGGTTTTCAGATGTTATTGGTGAAAGCCTCTCAGGAAGTTATAATAAGCAGGTTGATATTAGCTTTCGATGGGGCATGAGTTGGTTCATTTTCTCTGAAGTAATGTTCTTCGCCGCATTTTTTGGAGCACTTTTCTATATCAGAGTCTTGTCTGTGCCTTGGCTCGGCGGAGAAGGCGCTGGTTTTCCAACAAATGAGTTTTTATGGCCTGATTTTCAAGCAGTTTGGCCATTGTTAACGACGCCGGACATGTCATTAGCTAATGCGGATTCGAAATATATGGCTATTAAAGAGGTCATCCCTGCGTTTGATGTTCCTCTTGTAAACACGATACTTCTTCTATTAAGTGGTGTGACTATTACATTTGCTCATCATGCCTTGAAAAAAGATCATCGCGCACCCTTGTGTTGGTGGTTAGCGGCAACCGTGGTTCTGGGTTTTGTTTTTGTGTACTTTCAAGCTGTCGAATATCAACATGCATATCATGAGTTAGATCTAACGATGAAGTCGGGTGTTTACGGATCAACTTTCTTTATGTTAACTGGTTTCCATGGTTTCCATGTGACTATGGGTGCAACAATGATTCTGGTTATTCTGTTCAGGTCGATGAAGGGGCACTTTTCAGCAAAAGATCATTTCGCTTTTGAAGGTGTGGCTTGGTATTGGCACTTTGTTGACGTGGTTTGGTTAGGTTTATATGTCTTTGTTTATTGGATCTAGTTAAATAAACAAATAGTATACGGAGGCGCTGCATTAGCAGCGCTTTTTAGTTTAGGTCAATAATAATTGTTCTCATTCTAAGTAAAGTTAAAAACCTGCGCTGTGTGGGTGAATCCAGCCGAGCTTGAAGCCTATAAGAAGCGAGGTAAATAGCAGTACTGAAAGTGCGACTCTGAAAGTAAGCGTTGTAACCATGCGTTTTGATTTTGAATCATCTTTGACAAGAAAAAACCCCCCAGCTAATAAAGACGCACCAATTGAGAGAAACAATATTGCTATGTATATTTTAAAAATCATAATATCGATTAGTACTATATCAGTTTATCATTTACGTATTCTACCAGTATAAATAGGATATATTTTAAAACATGAATTTATATTTTAGAAATTGGTGCTTTAGTCCTGGCTTAATTACGAGTTTATTAGCGATAGGTTTTTTTACTTTGTTTGTTTTTCTGGGCTGCTGGCAATTAGAGCGCGCAGAACAAAAAAGAAATCTATTTGTCGAATTTGAAAATAGACAGTTAACGGAGGCGATGAATTTAAATCAAGTTGATGATACTAAATCAAGTTTTGATAATCTTTTATGGCGGCCTGTAATAGTAAGTGGGAGGTTTTTAGAAGATTTCCAAATTCTATTAGATAATCAGGTACAAAAGACTAAAGCGGGGTATTACATTTACACTCCTTTTCAGTTACTTGACAGTGAGCGCGTTGTTTTAGTTAATCGCGGTTGGCTAGCTGTAGGCTCAGATCGAAAAGTTTCGCCTAATATAGTAGCGACGAAAGGAATGGTGAAAATTAAAGCAATTATTAAAGAAATACCTAAAACAGGTTTACTACTAAAAGAGCTTCCGCCAGAAGAGATGAAGAATGGCTTTTATAGAGTTCAACGTATAGATCTTGCCGAGTTAGAAGAATTGACTAGTACAAAACTTTTGCCTTATGTGATCAGGTTGTCACCAGAGTCTGAGCACGGTTATTATCGTAAGTGGCCATTACCAGGCTCAGGTGAGGACAAACATAACGGTTATGCATTCCAGTGGTTTGCTTTTGCAACCGTATTATTCATTATTTACTTTTTATTAAATATAAAGCTAAAAGACTTATGAGCGAAAAATTTGAAAGTACAAAAAAGGGTAATAGAATGACAATCATCTTGGTAGTAGTAATGTTTGTCAGTCCTCTGATCTTGTCTTGGTATGTTTTTAATTATAGTGATTTTATAGAAATGAGGGGGATGTCAAACAAGGGTGACTTAATTGTTCCAACTAAATCTATACCTGATCTAGCTTTGATAGATCCATTTAACGCAAAGAGAAAAGACAGCTTATATGGTGAATGGAATTTAATTTATGTAGATGATTTTTGTGAAAAAATATGTATGGATAACATATACCTGATGCGTCAGGTCCATGCTTCTATGAACAAACATTCTTTGCGAGTACAAAAAGTGTTGTTGTTAACTGACCAATTAGTAGGTGAACTAAAAGATAACTTGGTTGAGTTCAAAGGTCAGCAATTTATAGATGTCGACTTGATCAATATAGATGTGTTATTAAATAAGTTTCGTTTAAATAATGCGGACGATCCGAAAAACGCAGGACGTATTTATATTATTGACCCTCGGGGTAATTTAATGATGAGCTATGCTCCTAATGTAAATCCGAAGGATGTATATAAGGACTTAAAAAAATTATTACGTGGATCTCGGATAGGTTGATTTGAGCGCAATAAACATGAGCGATAATAAAATTATTGTGCCCCTTATACGTTTTGCATGTGTATTAACTTTTCTTGTTATAGTAATCGGCGCCTATACACGCTTATCTAATTCTGGGTTAGGGTGTCCTGATTGGCCAGGTTGTTACGGTAAGTTAATCGTTCCTGATAAAGTTGAAAATGTAAATGAAGCATATCTTGGCCGCCCTCTAGAACACACTAAAGCATGGATAGAAATGGTACATCGTTATGTAGCTAGTTCATTGGGCTTATTAATTCTTATTATTGCTTTTATGTCATGGAGAAAATCAACGTTATCGAGGATACGTTTGTTTGCTTCAACATTGTTGTTATTAGTAATATTTCAAGGCATGTTAGGCATGTGGACAGTAACTCTTCTTTTGAAGCCAATTATTGTCTTATCTCATCTTCTTGGGGGGTTAACAATTCTCTCTTTGTTGTATTGGATGGCATTAGAACAACAGCCTCGTCAGAATAATGTGATAAATTCGGGTAATAGGAAGTTGTTACCCTCGGTGATTGTAGGCGTTTTTATATTAGTTATACAAATATCGCTTGGTGGTTGGACAAGTACGAACTATGCTGCATTAGCTTGTACTGATTTTCCAACTTGTCAAGATACCTGGTGGCCAGACATGAATTTTAAAGAAGGTTTTATTCTGTGGCGTGGTTTGGGCATCGATTATGAGGGTGGGGTGCTTGACGGCAGTGCTAGAACAGCAATCCATATGACTCATCGTTTAGGCGCGTTAATAACTTCTTTGATAATTATAACGATCGCAATTCGTGCAATTAAATCGGGCATGAAAAACATCAAAATAACAGGCTGTGCAATTTTGACTCTATTAATAGTCCAAGTCTCCTTAGGCATCGCAAATATCAAGCTATATCTGCCGCTTTCAGTAGCAGTGGCGCACAATGGGGTAGCTGCGTTATTATTGCTTTCTCTGGTGACATTATTACACCAATGTTTGCCAGTTAAAAAACAATGAGGAGTTCTCCCTTGGAAGATTCATCAATTACAAACTCGATCGTGGTTGGATGGCAAGACTACATTGCTCTTTGTAAGTTAAAAGTTGTGTCGCTTATTATCTTTACAGCAATTGTGGGTATGTTTATGGCAACACCAGGTATGGTGCCATGGGATGTCCTTTTTTATGGCACTATTGGCATTGGCCTAGCTGCTTGTTCTGCTGCAGCTATTAATCATATAGTTGATCATAAAATTGATTCGATGATGGCGAGAACCAATCGTCGACCACTACCGAAGGGCAAAATTGGTCTTTTGAATGCTATTATTTTTGCTTGGTTTTTAGGAATCATTTCCATGGCCATTTTAGCATTTTTAGTCAATCCCCTTACCGCTGGATTGACAGCTCTTTCTTTGATTGGTTACGGTTTTATTTATTCGATGTATTTGAAGCGAGCTACGCCTCAGAATATTGTTATTGGAGGTGCTGCTGGTGCTGCGCCACCTGTGTTAGGTTGGACAGCTGTGACCGGCACATTAGATCCTAATTCATTACTATTATTTCTTATTATATTTGCTTGGACTCCTCCCCACTTTTGGGCTTTAGCTATTTATCGTCGAGATGAATACTCAAAAGTGAATATACCTATGCTACCGGTAACTCATGGGGTTAAGTTTACGCGATTACATATATTGTTATATACGATCATATTATTTATAGTAACTTTATTACCATATTTAGTCGGCATGTCTGGTGTGTTTTATCTTGTAGGTGCCGTTCTTCTTGGTGGTGGATTTCTTTACTACGCTATTCGTATGCAATTTGAACATGAAGACCGTTTAGCGATGCAAACCTTTTCTTTTTCTATCATATATTTGATGATTATGTTTACTGTTTTATTGATCGACCATTATATTCCATTACTAGTGCTTGAGTTGTAAGTGAATGTTATTAAAAAAAGATTATTTGAAAGGTTGAACGGTAATAGTTTGTCATGGTTAGATTATTATTTTCAGGGGTGACTATTATGCAACGCAGACGATTTATTACGCAGCTTGGTGGTCTTGCCGGCGGTTTGATGTTGACGGGTGTTAATCTTTTGGCACACCCAGTGGATAGTGATATTAATTTGAATCCCTTGAAAAAAAGCAATGATAAGTGGAGGAAACTAATATCGGACAAAGAGTTTAATATTCTATTCGACGAAGCTACCGAGCCTCCTGGTTCAAGCGAATTAAATTATATAAAAGAAGATGGTACTTTTATATGTACTGCTTGTTATTTACCATTGTTTGAATTTGAAAAAAAGTTTGAGAGTGGGACGGGCTGGCCTAGTTTCTATGATGTTATTGCAGGTCGTGTAGGAACAAAACTTGACATTAAATTGATTTGGCCGCGAAAAGAATATCACTGTATTCGTTGTGGTGGGCATCAAGGTCATGTCTTTAACGATGGACCGATAAATACCACCGGATTACGATATTGTAATAATGGGCTAGCATTAAAGTTTATTCCAGTCGATAGAGCATTGCCCGAGCTACGAGGCTAACCATGTTTCGAATTATTCTAGCTATTTCTTTATGTAGCATATGTTTGTCTACTTTTGCTAAAAATGATCTTGCTATTTT
>CAJJDJ010000115.1 GCA_905182825.1 Thiotrichaceae bacterium UBA7359 | reverse complement strand
ACTCCGGCACTTGTACTTCTATTCCAGTACTCAAGATAGCAGGCTTCGTTCTACCTGCCGCAGTTGCACCTTTGATATTTGGTACGGTATCAACTATTTCCATATCAACATACTGAGGTAATTCAATACTTAACAACATACCATCCATGATTAATGCAGTGAGACCTTCCAAACCTTCTGTAATGTAACTCATCAGGCTTTCCATATCATTTTCATTTACTTCATATTGAGAGTAGTCCTCAGAATTCATAAAGATAATGTTTTCACCATCCTTATATGAAAATTGCACCGACACACGCACACAATCAGCTTCTTTAAGTAATTCATCGCTTTTAAACGATTCGTCTAGTTTTTGTCCTGACTGAAGATTCTTGAAACGAATTTTGTAAAGGGTTGTTGCGCCTCTAGAAGTGGGACTTTTTGCATCAACATTTTTTACACTATATGGAACACCATCGATATCAACAATCATTCCCCTTTTAAGTTCACTAGCTTTTGGCATTATCACTTCCTATCACATCGATATCTATTGAATTTCATATCATTGTAAACCAAAAAATCCTCGACTTCTAAATACTCAATAAAATTTCAGCAAACTATTCTTTGCATAGAACTTGTGGCATTGAGAAAACTACCATTACAGTAACTAATCTGGGATTTCTTACCCTTCTTACATTTTCTATAAAAATATTGAAACGAACTTAATTGAATTTCTCAAGTAGATATCTAATCAATATCATTAAAACATTGTTTATTAATAAATTCACCGATACGCTCTAAAGCCAGAGTGGCATCAGGTAAATAGGGTGCAAAAACCTGAAAAACATGCGGCATATCTGGATAAATTTCCAAGGTTGTATCGACGCCAGCAGCTTGTGCTTTCTCAAAAAAATTAACAGCGTCATCAAGTAAAATCTCTGTATTTCCAACTTGCAACAATATTGGTGGCAAGTATCGTAGATCTCCAAATAATGGAGATGCATATGGTATTTTCGGGTTATTATTTTTCTTTAAATAAGCATAAGAAATCATAGGCATTAATTTTGCGTTCAATACCGCATCTGATTTGACATTTCTTTTTATTGAATGAGAAGACCAAGTCATATCTGTTACAGGTGAAAGCGCGATAGCCCCGTCCGGCAAATCAATCTGTCTGTCTTTTAATACAAGCAAAGTTGCTAATGTTAGATTGCCACCAGAAGAATCACCCATAACAAAAGATGAGTTCGAAGGATTACTACACTCAGATCCATTTTGCAGCATCCACTTATACGCTGTCACACAATCCTCTAGCCCTCTTGGAAAAGGATTTTCAGGCGCCAAACGATAATCGATAGCTAGTACAACACAACCAGTGACAGCAGCAATTCTGGCAATATGAGGGCGATATTTTTCAACGCATCCTGCTACCCAGCCTCCACCATGAAGATACAATATTCGTTTATTTGGATCAGAGGTAAGAGCACTCACCCACTCTCCTTGAAACTTTTCAAATGATACAGGAATACATTCAGCATTTATTTTGAGAATCGATGGGTGAGCCATAGCAAACTCATCAACTAATGCTCGCTTACTTTCAATGCCTCCTAGAGGATTCAAAGCACGCCGTCTAATTTTATGTAGATGCTTATTTACAACACTTAGTTCATCCGCTGACATAAAAGCAATTAATCATCTTTTTTTTTATTATTAAATAAGGTCATTTAATAAATGGTTTAACGCCTGCTAGCTGCCTCTGGAATTGTATCAATAAATTTTAATTGTGGATCAGCATAGAAATCTGAGCTTTTTTGATAATCAAGATACATATCCGTTGCATCATTGCCCCAGAACAAATGCCCATCAGCAATAATAGTTGGCACACCAAATACACCTACCTCAATTGCTGTTTTGGTGTTTTTTCGTAATTGCCCTTTTACCAAATTTTGATTAATCAACTTACCCGGCTCATTAATACCTAGCGAGGAAACGAATTTATACCACGAGGCATCATCATCAACAGAAAGACCATCATGCCAGATATATTTAAATATCTTTGTGATCACATCCATATCATTTTTCATAGCAATTGCCAAACGCAATGGCCGCAATGGATTAAATGGATGTGATGGAGGCATGCGTAACTGAACACCTTGTTGCTTTGCCAACCAAACAACATACTGGTATGTAAACAGTCGTTTTGATGGGATTTCGGCCGGTCCCTTATGTTCCCAATAATTCAACAGACCGGCAAATAAAATGGGGCATGATTGAATCATTATATCACTCGAAAATTTCTGTAAGCGTATCTGCTGCAGGTAAGCAAATGGAGAAATAAAATCAAAGTACCAAGCGATTGTATTAGACATGTTGAGTTCAAAGTAAATCGTTAAAAATTTTTAGTCACATCTAGCAATAAAAAATAGCGATTTTTTAAAATAACGTTCAGATATTCCGACCTCTAACCAACATTATTTATCTGGAGTAATAAAAGAAGAATTAGTATTTTTTTTAGCTTTTTTAGCAGCACGTTTTTCTTTCAATGAAAGTGCAGGTTTTTTCACAGCTTCTTTTCTGCTATTGCGTTCTTTTGACATCGTTAATTCTCCAAGATTAAGGCAAACTTTTATCTATAAACATATGAATTCGTCAACACTTTACTCCTTACATATAAAAATGCATCGATTAATAACAGATTCAAAATAACTAATTTCATATAATGCATCTGGGATGCATTTGCCTTTATGCATTTTAGATTCAATGTAATGTTATTTAGCATTGCAATATCACTGATTCGTAAATAACTCAGCTTATATCCAATATTCAAGTGAATTAATTAGGATGTTCTGACTAATTTAAATAAAAGAAATACAATACTCAGATTTTACCCACCAGACAAATTACGATCTGAATTAGAAAAACCATCGATTACTTTTCAACTATCACTAAATACTAACAGCTAAAGTCTGATATTTATGTCATGATGATGACCTCGACCCAAAGCAGCAGCGTAAAAGCTTAAAAAAGAACCGGAATCTTAGTCCGATTCTCTGCATATAGTGTTTGCTAAGTTCTCGTTCCTTATAGACATTCTTTCCGTCGTCAAATTTCTCAATATCATCATAGGAACCACAATGTCTACAAACAGTAGAATCGCTGAAGAGTTAAAGCCTACAATTCTTTCCTACATAAATGATCTTCCTAACTTATGCTCTCTCGCAGGATTAGCTTCTACAATATTAGCTATTTACTTTAGTGTTTTGGGCGTTTACTACTTGGCCATGATTGGCATGATCTGGGCAGTCGCTTTTGACTGGGCGGATGGTCTAATTGCAAGAAGAATGAAAAAACGAACAGGTACGGACCAAGCTTTCGGCGGACAACTTGATATATTAATAGATATTGTGAGCTATGGTGTCACTCCCGCAATCCTTCTATTAAGCTTCGGAAAATTCGATCCACTATTTTTACCAGGCGCATTCATAATGATCGCGGCCAGTGCAATACGACTGAGTTATTTTAGTACATTTGGTCTTTCTAGTGACTCGAAATATACAGGACTGGCACTAGACAACAATAATATAATTTTCGTTTTAATATTCATTTTTGAAAGCCTATTTAGTGACGACACTTTTTCTATAATTCTTTATATTAGCGGGTTGATCCTCGCTGTCTTGAATGTTTCTCAAATAAAAACACCAAAACTTTCCGGAAATCCACTCAACGTTTATCTTCTTGCGATTTATACCCTTGGAATGACTATTTTTTATGGCTGTAAATTTTTATAAAAAGTACTGAAATTCAACAGAAGTAACGAAAAATAATTTTTATAAAGGAATTAAATAATATAATGATAGTTTATACAGTCGGAACATTTGATATGTTACATGTTGGGCACCTTGCTTTACTAGAACGTTGTAAATCACTAGGTGCTATCGTAGCTGTCGGCGTTGCTTCTGATAGTGTGGTGAAATCTTATAAATTTAATGTGCCGGTAATCCCTCTCGAACAACGAGTGGAGATGCTAATGGCGCTACGATGTGTTGATATTGTTCGTCCTTATCATGAACTTGAATATGTTTCTGCTTGCATAGTTTTAGATGTCGATATTTTTGTGATTGGAGAAGATTGGGGTGATAAACCTCATAATATAGATGTGGAGTTTTATCTAAAGAACAACGGGAAAAAAATTGTTCAAGTTGGTTATAATTCCAGAACTTCCTCCACTAGAATCAAACAAGATGTTAAAGATCAGCCGCATAAAAGCACTCTTTTAAAACAACTTATTGTTCATTAATCAACCGTTGAACTAATTATATTCATAGAAATAAAAAAAATATAACTCTTTGTATTGCTCTTTCTTGAATTCAAATAACTAAACATTACGAAATTATAAACCTTGAAGCTCATAGTTGTAATATTAACGGATAATGTTTCTTAATAAATTTAGTGAAATCTCGAATCAATACTACTTGTTCCAGGCTCAGTTATAGCAACAATAATAAATTTTCTTATTAGTATGATTCTTGTTATTGGCAATAATTCTTCGCGATATCCCTGCGAAAAAATGATAGGTATATGCTTGCGAAATTTAGCGTTAATGGTTCATCATAAATAAGATTTTGACTTAACCATATAAAACAACTCAATAAACAGACTACCGACCAGTCGATTTTTGACTTCGCACATGACGAATATCGACACTAACTTAAGATGTAAAAAAAACCAGCATAAACTAAAATTCGGCGTTACTAAAGAGTACTCAGATCGTTTTTCAACACTTAAACCACTAGAAAAACGTGCCATTTTTATGACAAATGCTCATATAGTTAAACCTACCTCTCTAGAATAAAACTGCTAATTAACCAGAATATAGGAGGATTTTAGTAATTAATGGGCTCTAATAGCTTAATAATTGATTCTTTTGCAGATAATTAGCTAAAAAGATAGTCTTTCTTGCCAGAAATCTATATGGTGCCGACATTAGTAAAAAAAATTTGTAGCGGTTCCCGGTAGTTCTACGCAATGTAAAAAGCAGCCTCTTCCGTAACAGTTCTACAACAATTTACATGCTAATACATTGTTTTTTAATAATTTAAGAGGTATCCAAAAATGGCTACAGGTACAGTAAAATGGTTTAACGATAGTAAGGGTTTTGGGTTTATTTCTCCAGCTGATGGAAGTGCTGATGTGTTTGTTCATCATAGTTCTATTCAAGCTGATGGTTTCAAGTCACTTGCAGAAGGGCAAACTGTTAGCTTTGACACCGAGCAGGGTGAAAAAGGACCTAGTGCAATAAACGTAGTTTCTCAATAAACTAAATTAGATAATTTTTTAGTTTGCAAAAGCCTCGCTAACCGCGGGGCTTTTTTATTTCTAGATCATCAAGGGTTATTTTACTTATTGATCGAAATGTATCTATGCTGGCTTGTTAAGTCTTTATTTATTAATACCAAGAACCTTTTTAAGTTTTGTATTTTTGTATGTTGATGTTTTAAAGAGTTAGATTCAGGTGATTCATCTGCTATTTACTTAGAAATATGTTTTCTGAAAAATTGATCACTAATGATTTTGTCACTTCTAGAAAGACTGTCTTGACCCTTAATACGAATCTCATAACCTCAAGATACATCATTTCATACAGCTTCAACTTAACTATAATTCTAAAGAAAAAAGAATTTGAATATTTCATCGATCATTACTATAACAATCATTTACATCTTAGAAACAAACTCTAGACGATGTTAAAAATGATATTTTATAACTTTTTTATTAATATAAAATAAGACTGATATCATACCAACTTTATTTAGAAATATTGATTAATAGTTTAAAAATAAAAATGTTAATACTACAAGTAATAATTAATCAGTGGGATAAGAGCCAGAGAACAAAAAAACATATCTCAGACAGGTTAAATAGACCCAATAGATACCCGATAATTATGCCTCCTGCGTTTTATGCGTTCGAAAATAGATGCGTCATAGATCAGCATGTTGGTGATAATCAAGATGACTCATTAAAATATTCTCAGACAACAAAAAATAATTTAATATTCTATCGATTCAAAATAAACCTAAATAATAATATTCTTAAATATAATCATTCTTCAGGAACTAAAGAAAAGATTAAAAAAATCGGTTCGCTTGATAACAACTGGATACAATGCAGATATAATTGGCGTTTCAGCACTTTCAAAAATAAAATGTATTATTGGTTATACGAAGATATTACGTTAAATGCAATTTGCATCAACACATTAGACGAAAACGTATTCTTGAATATTGAGCCAGTGATTATTTACGAAGATTTTGAATTTATCGATTAAGACAACAGACAAATTAGAAAGCAGAAGTGATTGTTCGCAGAAATAAAAAAACTTTCTACTAGCCTGTCCAGCCTAATCCTGTGGAAACACAATTAATAGATAACAACATCGGCGCTAAATTTTCTGATGGGGCACCACTTTCTTGCTTGCTCCGAAACTCTTTTAATAACTGCACTTGCTCCATGCCTACTTGAAAAAGAATGGGGTAGCGTCGATTGAGTTTACGACTGAATTTTTTAAATCGTTCGCAGAGTTGTTCTTCACCAGTTATCTTCAAGACCATATCCACGGTTAGCTTATATTCATCCACAACTTTACCGAACACACTGTCTCGTAGCTTTTCGTTTTCGACAAGTTTTGAATAAGATTCTGACACCTCCAAATCGACCAACGACAAAGTTTTTTCAACCTCATCTAGAATCAAGCGAAACAAACACATATCATCAAACATATCCTTGAGTAACTGCTCGCCTTTTAAACCACGCATATCGATAAACGATTTTAATGCGGTACCCACCCCGTACCAACCGGGGACTAAGTGTCTATTTTGTGTCCAAGCAAATACCCATGGTATTGCGCGTAGGCCGCTTAATGACTTTATACCAAAACGTCTTACTGGACGTGAACCTATATTCATTTTCGCTAATTCTTCTACTGGACTTGCAGCACTATAGTAATCAATCAGGTCGTCTATCTCTGCAAATTTTCGATATTTATTAAAGGCAAGTTCAGATAGGCTTTCCATCGCTATATTAAATGCTAGGTTTGGTTTTAATTCGTTTTGGTTTAATGACTTCAGGGTATGTTCAAATACACTAGCGGCTAGTAATTCCATCTGATATTGAGCGGTACCTTCGTTGGCATATTTTGATGACACCACTTCACCTTGCTCGGTAATACTCATTTGTCCATGAATCGAACCTGCGGGTTGTGCAGCAATGGCATAGCCAGTCGGTGCGCCGCCGCGGCTGACTGAGCCACCTCGTCCATGAAAAAAGGAGATTGAGATTCCTGCTTCCTGCCCTATCTTAGTTAAATCAGCTTGTGCTTTGCTCAACTCCCAGTTAGCAGTGAAGTAACCACCATCCTTATTAGAGTCGGAATATCCAATCATGACTTCCTGTATACCCTTTTGATAGTTGATCGATTGTTTGACTATCGGAATAGTAAATAAATCAGACATCATCTGAGGGCCTCTTTGTAGATCATCTATCGTTTCGAATAATGGAACAATAGGGAGTCGACTATATGTCACACCATTTTCCTCTACAAATAAACCAGATATTTTTGCCAATAGATATACACCGAGAATATCGTTGATGGATTGTGTCATTGATAAAATGAAATACCCGAATGCTTCACGATCCAGTTTATCCATCATATCAGCTGTCATCTGAAACAATCCAAGGGTCGAGGTAGCGGAATCATCCAAATTAGAAAAGACCGGTAGGTTTTCTTGTGGTTTATCTAACTCCACTAGTAACCATGATTTCCATATTGAACTATCAGGTGAGGGTGGTGCATCATTAGCATTCATTGCTTTCCAAACGGATGTTAGTGCACGATTTATTGTAGTTGAGTTTTCTCTTAGATCAAGTCTAACTGTTCGAAAACGAAATGCTTCTGCTTCCTGTAATAGGGGAAGAATCAATGTCTGTGACAGCTGCTTACAATCAGACTCTTGTAATCCCATCATCACTTGTTTTATTTCTGTAATAAATTCATCTGCATTACTATAACGAATCCCACTAAAATGTCCTTCAGTATCACTGCTCAAAGTACCGCGTAATTTAACTAACATACATGTCAAGAATTGACGAAACACCTCTCCAGGGTTTCTTTCTGAAATCAATTCAAGTTCATCAATCCCTTTTAAGATTGCTTGCAAATCATCCTGAAAGATTTTTGATAACTTAATATTGATACTAGACACACTCAAATGTTCGGATAAGTCTTCTAACCGTTTTATATAATGATGCAATACAATTCGTCGATTCTTTAATAATGTATCTTTAGTAACCTCATTGGTGACAAAAGGGTTCCCATCACGATCACCACCAATCCAAGAACCAAATTGAAAAAATGGTGGAAGTAAAAAATCTGTATCAGGATAATTTTTATTTAATGCTAATTTTAATTTTTCATGTGTTTCTGGAATGCGCTCAAACAAAGTTTGCTCGAAAAAATGTAACCCCCATACGACTTCTTGTGAAACTGTTGGTTTTTCTAGTCGTAATTCGCCAGTCAACCAGAGTAAATCAATCTCATTACGTAAGGCATCAAGAAATTTTTCTTGTTCACGCACTGTCCAACGTGACCCTTCTAAACGATATAATAAAACATAGATACGACGATGTATCTCTAACACTGTTACGCGTTTTGCTTCAGTAGGGTGTGCGGTTAAAGTCGGTCGGATATGTGCAACATCGAGTAAATTTTGAATCTTTTCTGAGCTCACACCTGATTCGTTAGCTTGTTTAAAAACATTTGCGAAGGTCCCAAGTACATTTTCCAATCCGATTTCTTTCTCAGCCATACGTCGACGACGCATACCAGTGTTCTCTTCTGCAACATTGAGCAACTGAAACCAGATACCCCATGCTTGAAGTATGCCTAACAATAACTTGTTGTCACCTATTGGAATTGATAACTCTCCTCGAACATAAGGTAAAATTTCAATATGTCTCTGCTCTATAACTTGAATTAGTTGATCCGTTAAGACACCAACAACTTCTTTTGCATAAATCGCTGAAGCGTTATCAAGAGTTTGTTCGTTAGATTCAGTTTGTACTGCTACCATAAAATTTCATCCTAAGTATTTTTATAAAAAACTTTGAAGTGGTTTCAGCCATAGAGTCATAATATATAGATAATATATACGAATTTAAGCATTAGAATATGAAGCTATCGTTTAAAAAATTACTTTCTAGAATATTCTAAGCAACACGGTCATTAGGTTCTTCGCCATCGAAGAACGCTTTGACATTTGCTAGAGATCTCAATCCCATAGCAATGCGAGTTTCTGTTGTCGCACTACCCAAATGAGGTAGTAGTACAACATTTTCCATCGATAATAAATCTTCGGTAACAATTGGTTCTTTTGCGAACACATCGAGGCCAGCACCTGCAATTTCACCACTTTTTAATGCTTGTACCAAGGCCGATTCATCAACCACATCACCTCTAGCGGTATTGATCAGGAATGCTGATTTTTTCATCCTACCAAAAAGTTCGGCATTCATAAGATTAGTATTCGCACCACCACCCGGACAATGTAACGATACAAAATCAGCATCTTTAAGTACATCCTCAATTGTTTCAAGTTGCGTCGCATTAAATTTTTCAATCACTTCACTAGTGGGTGAGTAAGGATCGTAAAAACTAATTTTCATACCAAAACCAAAATGTGCTTTTTGTGCAAAGGCTTGTGCAATACGACCAAAACCAATAAAACCGAGTCTTTTGCCGGTAACTTTGGTTGCCATCATATGCGTTGGACACCAGCCATCCCATTTCTTGTCTCGTACCATACGTTCACCTTCACCTAAACGTCTCGAAACGCTCAGTAATAAGCTCATGGCTATATCTGCAGTACAGTCTGTCAATACTTCGGGGGTATTCGTGACAACAACACCTACCGCTTTTGCGGCTTCAGTATCGATGTTATTAAATCCCACACCAAAATTCGAAACGATTTTGCATTTACGCTCTTTGACACCAAAAACCTCTTCATTCATCTGAAAATCAGAAACAGTTGGACAAACGGCATCTGCATTTTGCATCGCTTTCTTAAGTTCTTTGACTGACATTTTATGATCGTCTTCATTTAAGTCAACATCAAACATTTCACATGCTCTAGCCTCTACTTCTGCAGGCCATTGTCGAGTAAGAATAACTTTAGGTTTTGACATAAAAATTCTCTTATTAATTTACTTTAGCCAATACTTCTTTTATCGTTGAGGCAAATAAGGAGGGATTTGGAACAACAGTTACACCACATTGCTGAAATATTTCCAGCTTTTCCGTGGCACTATCGCCTATAGTAGAAATGATGGCACCAGCATGACCCATACGACGACCTTTCGGTGCAGTCAATCCAGCAACATAACCAATGACAGGTTTAGACATATTATCTCTAGCCCACATTGCTGCATCAACTTCTTGTGGTCCTCCAATCTCGCCAATAATAACAACAGCATCAGTTTCACTGTCCTCTTCGAAGGCAGACAAATGATCTCGGAACGAACTACCATTGATAGGATCTCCACCGATACTAATACTAGAAGAGACACCAATTCCCATATCTTTCATCTGTGATGCCACTTCGTAACTTAAGGTACCAGAACGACTGACGATGCCAATATTACCAGGAAGATATATGTGTCCAGGCATGATACCAATCATACATTTTCCAGGACTTATAGAACCAGCACAATCAGGTCCGGTCAATAACATTTTGTTATCTGCTTTGTAACGACGCATGTAACGTTTAACTCGAATCATATCCTGTAAAGGTATGCCATCGGTAACCACAACACAGAACCGAACACCTGCATCCGCTGCTTCCATAATACTATCTGCTGCAAACGGTGGTGGTACAAAAATAATACTCGCGTCCGCATCAGTCACTTCGACCGCTTCTTTCATCGTATTAAACACTGGTTTATGCAGATGCATAGTACTTCCTTTGCCTGGTGTGACACCACCAACGACATTGGTGCCGTACTTAATCATATTACTTGCATGGAAAGAACCAACTTGACCAGTAAAGCCTTGAACTAAAACTTTTGTGTTTTCATTTAAATGAATTGCCATGTTACTCTTCGCCCTTTATTTACAAGTCGATTGTTCCCAGACAGCAACAGATTCATCTGCTGCTTCTTTTAAAGTATTAGCCATGATGATGGGTAGCTTGCTATTAATAAGGATCTTGCGACCCTCTTCAGCATTCGTGCCTGATAATCTAACGACCAATGGAACCTTAATAGTAATTTGTTCGATAGCTTTAACAATATTTTTTGCGATCCAATCGCAACGATTAATACCTGCAAAGATATTAATGAGAATACATTCAACCTTTTCATCAGAAAGCACAAGGTTGAGTGCCTTCGCGATACGCTCAAGTGATGCGCTGCTACCAATATCCAAAAAGTTGGCAGGTTTTCCGCCAGCATACATAATCATATCCATCGTCGCCATTGCTAAACCAGCACCATTGACAATACAGCCGATGTTACCATTGAGACTGACGTAACTCATTCCACGATCAATAGCAAACATTTCGAACGTATTTTCTTGTGACTTATCTCTCAGCTCTGCAATCTTGTGATGTCGAAACAAAGCGTTATCATCAAAACTCATCTTCGCATCAACAGCTATGATGTTTCCTTCTTTGGTAACAACTAATGGGTTGATCTCAACCATAGTCGCATCCAGATCACGCATCGCACGATAACATCCTAATATAGTTGTTACGGCTTGATTGACCTGTGTTTTATCGAGTTCTAATGCAAAAGCAATTTCACGCGCCTGAAACGTTTGCATACCAACTGCTGGCTCAACGGCAATTTTTATTATCGACTCTGATTTATTAACTGCAAGTTCTTCGAACTCTATACCACCTTCAGTCGAAGCAATAACGCTAACCGTTTCATTGTCACGGTCTAATACAAAAGCTAGATAAATTTCACGTTCAATATCACAAGCTGCCTCTACATATAATCGGTGACAAACCTTACCTTGTGGTCCAGTTTGGTATGTTATTAATTTTGCACCAAGCAATTCTTCGGCAACTTTTGAAACTTCCATTTCTGATTTACAAATTTTAATACCACCTGCCTTACCTCGCCCACAAGAATGGATTTGCGCCTTAACAATCCAGCATTCACCACCAATTTCAATAGCACGATAGGCTGCTTGTTCGGGACTATACGCTAGTCCACCTTTGCAAATTGAAACACCATAATCTGCAAGTATCTCTTTAGACTGATATTCATGAATATCCATGATTACAACCTTATAA
>CAJJDJ010000114.1 GCA_905182825.1 Thiotrichaceae bacterium UBA7359 | reverse complement strand
CATTATTAGAAGACGGGTATAATGTTCTGAATAAAAATGATTTTTCTACTCTTAAACAAGGATTGATTTTAAATCGTTTGGCATTTAAAACTTGCGATGAAATTATTAATGGTGGTTGTAAATTGTTGAGTACCTACACAAGTCTAACACCCCTCAGAAAACTTTGGATAGCATGGAAATCACATTTCATCTTGTAGTAACATACTATTATTCAGCATTAACTCCCACATGACATACAACATGTGCTCGTCTAAAAATGTTAGTTACAATACTATCAGTTGAAAGATGTAATATTATGCAGTCCAACATGGTGATGATAGACCTTAATACTCGCGGTTTTACATACCAATCATCCTCAGGTCTTGATATTAATTCTGTCGCTAGCACTGCTAATATTGTAAAATTGTTTTATAGATAAAATACGTCAAAAAAGAATAAACCGTCGAGATTATCTAAAAATTCAATTTAAACTCGGTTAAACATTTCACAAACGAAAAGATATGATTGATCAAATCAAATACGATAGTAATTATCGAAGATGCTCTAGTTGATATCTTTACGTAATTAGAAAAGAGTTTTCGTAACTGTCCATATAATATTGATGATTGTACAGAGTCCATTGTCTAATATTACGATTGTGACGTGATTTTTATTCTAAATAACCTTAGAATTGCTGTCTTGCAATGCAGCATAGGTAAAACATAATGAATAATGTTGAAAAGTCAAACAATAAACCTAGTAAGTTTATAGATCCTTCTAAATCTTCTGAAAAGATCAAGCCTAGAGCTAATCTTTCAGAGATAGGCGGCCCAAAGGGTCTTGAACCCACACGATATGGTGATTGGGAAAAAAAAGGGCGTTGTATCGATTTTTAATAAGAAATAAAAAGAATACTGAAGCGAGATATCTTGAAGTTCGCGTCAGATAAAAAAAACTACAATCATTACTTTAGAGGATAACAATTATGGAATCGGTGAAACGACCGTTATCACCCCATTTGCAAGTCTATAAACCTCAGTTAACGTCGATCTTATCTATCACTCATAGAGGGACTGGTGTTTTTCTCAGTCTGGGAGCATTGCTTCTAACCTGCTGGTTAGTCGGACTTACTGCCGGTGAAGAAGTATTTAACAATCTACAATTACATGTATCTGCCTGGTATGGAAAAATCAGCCTTGCTGCCTTTATTTTTTCGTTTTATTTCCATCTCACAAATGGCGTGAGACATTTATTCTGGGATGCTGGCAAGGGTCTAGAAATAAAAACTGTATATATAACAGGCTATACCTGCATCGCGATGAGTATCATTTTATCAATGACTACTCTTTACTTTGGATATTCAACATGAGCCTTCGAAATCCTATAGCACGTGCTCGTGGCCTTGGTTCAGCTAAAGAAGGTGTTAATCATTGGTGGTCACAGCGTCTAACAGCTTTGGCTCTGATTCCTCTTAGTTTATGGTTTATCTATTCTCTGGTAGTTGTGACTGGCGCTAATTACACGACGGTAATTGCTTGGTTTGCCAATCCATTAAATGCAGTTCTTATGCTGCTTTTCATAATTTCACTCTACTACCATGCTGCCTTAGGCCTACAGGTAGTTATAGAAGATTATATAGCATCAGAATGGCAAAAAATTGCTTGTTTGATTCTGGTCAAATTTATTGCATTGTTGGCTGGATTTAGTGCCGCAATTGCTGTGTTAAAGCTTTATTTAGGACTGTAAATAATAATGACAAAATCATACGAAATTATTGAACACGAATACGATATCGTTGTAGTTGGTGCTGGTGGCTCTGGTCTTAGGTCGACATTTGGTATGGCTGCTAAAGGATTGAAAACTGCATGTATAACGAAAGTTTTTCCAACTCGAAGTCATACTGTCGCAGCACAAGGTGGAATGAGCGCATCTCTTGGTAATATGGGAAAAGATGACTGGCGCTGGCATATGTATGACACCATAAAAGGCTCAGACTGGCTGGGCGACCAAGACGCTATAGAATACATGTGTCGTGAGGCCGTACCCGCAGTTATAGAATTGGAACATCAAGGTGTGCCATTCTCTCGAACTGAAGAAGGAAAGATATATCAACGACCCTTTGGTGGTATGACTACCAACTATGGTGAAGGAATAGCACAACGTACTTGTGCTGCTGCTGATAGAACTGGACATGCTATTTTGCATACGCTCTATCAACAATCTTTGAAACATGAAGCAGAATTTTTTATTGAATACTTTGCTTTGGATTTGATTATGGATGAAGATGGTGTCTGTCGTGGTGTTATGGCCTGGAATCTGGAAGATGGAAAAATTCATCGTTTTAGAGCGCATCAAGTTGTATTAGCAACAGGCGGTTATGGTCGCTCTTATTTTTCGGCAACCTCTGCTCATACATGCACCGGTGATGGAAATGGAATGGTTCTTCGTGCGGGTCTACCGCTTCAAGATATGGAATTTATTCAATTTCATCCAACTGGTATTTATGGTTCGGGCTGTTTAATTACTGAAGGCGTACGTGGCGAAGGTGGGTACCTCACAAACTCAGAAGGTGAACGTTTTATGGAACGCTATGCTCCTTCTGCAAAGGACTTAGCATCACGTGATGTTGTTAGTCGCTCCATGACAATGGAAATACGCGAAGGTCGTGGCGTCGGAAAGGATAAAGATCATATTCACTTGCATCTAGAGCACTTAGGAGCCGAAGTCATTAATGAACGCCTACCAGGTATCGTTGAATCGGCAGAAATATTTGCAGGTGTAGATGTCACCAAAGAACCTATACCGGTTATACCAACTGTGCATTATAACATGGGTGGAATACAAACTAATTATCACGGTCAAGTAGTAAACTTGAAAGATGGAAATCCAGACACTATTGTAGAAGGTCTAATGGCCATAGGTGAAGCAGCCTGTGTATCCGTCCATGGTGCTAATCGTCTAGGCTCGAATTCATTGCTGGACTTGATCGTTTTTGGTCGTGCTGCTGCCAACTATTGTTCCGAAAATATAAAACCAGAACAACCACATAAATCGATGCCTAACGCTGGTGATGAAAGTCTTGATCGTCTAGATAAGTTACGTCACAACAAAGGTTCGATACCGACTTCTGAAATACGTAATAAGATGCAACGTACCATGCAAAATGATGCAGCGGTATTTCGCACTGGCGAATCATTGAAACATGGTATAGATGAAATGGCAAAAATATGGGATTCATTTTCTCAAGTCAAGGTTGGAGACAAGGGCATGATTTGGAATACCGATCTCGTTGAAACATTGGAGCTAGATAATCTTCTGCGATGTGCCATGGTTAGTATTCATAGTGCTTATAATCGTGAAGAAAGTCGTGGTGGCCATGCGCGAGAAGATTATCCTGAACGTGATGACGAAAATTGGATGAAACACACTTTAGCTACATTTAATGATAATGGTGAAGTTAGTTTCAAATATCGACCCGTACATATGTTTACACTAACAGATGAAGTCGATGTGTTCCCACCAAAGAAACGTGTGTATTAATCGAATTATAAAAATAGAGAATAACTATGGCTGAGTTTACATTACCAAAAAATTCCAAGGTTAAAACCGGTAAAACCTTCGCAAAGGCTGAAGGAGCGATAAATAAGAAAACATTTCATATTTATCGATGGGAACCAAATTCAGGCGAAAACCCTAGATTGGATAGCTATGAAATCAACCTCGATAATTGTGGCCCGATGGTATTAGATGCGATCATCTATATCAAAAATGAAATTGACTCAACATTAACCTTTCGTCGCTCTTGCCGTGAAGGTATTTGTGGCTCTTGTGCTATGAATATAGGTGGCATAAATACCTTAGCCTGTACCAAGGCAATACACGAATATAAAAGTGATGTTCCAATCTATCCATTACCACATATGCCTGTGATTAAAGATCTAGTTCCAGATTTGACACATTTCTATGCACAATATGCATCAATTAAGCCTTGGATTCAAACTCAAACTGCTCCGCCTCCAGATAGAGAAACGCTGCAATCGAAAGAAGAACGTGCCGAACTAGATGGCTTATATGAATGTATACTATGTGCTTGTTGTTCTACTAGTTGTCCTAGTTATTGGTGGAATAGTGACCGTTATCTTGGTCCCGCCATTTTATTGCAAGCCTACCGATGGATTGCGGACAGCAGAGATGAGTATACCGGAGAACGTCTAGATGAGCTGGAAGATCCATTTCGACTTTATCGTTGTCATACAATCATGAATTGTACTAACGCCTGTCCGAAGGGATTAAATCCAGCAAAGGCAATCGCTGAAATCAAAAAACTGATGCTGTCTCGTACTCTTTAAATGGAAGATAATCGTTCTCGTCTTCTTTGGCGTTGTCGCCGTGGAATTCGGGAAATGGATATTGTGCTTCAAGAATTTCTAAATCAGTCTTATGATACGCTCAGTGACACTGAAAAGATTTCATTTTCAAAACTATTGAACGAGGCCGATCTTGATATTTTAAATTGGATAATGGAAAAAGACGAACCGGAAAACGATGGTGTAAAAAATATCATCAAATTGATTCGTCATTCAAGAAAAAAAAATTGAACTACAATTATGCAAGCGAACTGGCAAGCCTTTCTAAAACAAGCAGGTGAATTAATACAAGATAATGATGTTATCGATTTTAGTAATTCAGACATCAATCTTTCAGGTACTCCTTTAGTCGTACCCCTTTCCGGATTTGCAATGCTAGCAGTTAGTGGGAATGATCGTCATGAGTTTCTGCATGGTCAATTCATCAATGATCTAAACTTTATTGAAAATAATGCCGCACAAATTTCCGGGTGGTGTAATTCTAAAGGTCAATTAATCACAAATTTTATTATTATTAACACTGGTATTGCTTATCTATTGATATTTAAAGAAGACTTAAAAGAGTTTGTACAAAAAAGACTTCTAATGTTTGTCATGCGTTCTAATGTATTTATAAATGATATCTCAGACTCATCACCTTTAGTAGGCCTGGCTAATTGTAATGTTCTTATTTCATCAATGAAAAATTCACCAACAAGCCCCGGAGAAATAAACATCTTTGATGACCAAATTATTATTTGTCATCCCGATGGTTCTGGTCGTCACCTAATTACCGGAAACATCGTAGAATTGATTAATAACATATCAAAGTTTAAAAAGAGCATGCCCATGTCGAGAAGTTCTCTATGGAATATACTTGATATTCTTGCTGGCCTGCCATGGGTGACAACATTAACTAAAGAACAGTACTTACCACAGATGTTAAATATTGATGTCATAAACGGGTTAAGTTATCAAAAAGGTTGTTACCCTGGTCAAGAAGTTATTGCACGATTACATTATCGTGGAGAAGTAAAAAAACGAGTTAGCTTGATACAATCAAAACATCTATTATCTATTGGCGAACAACTAATTTCAGAACCATCTAATAACAAGGCAGGCGCGATTATAAATTCAGCAATGCATCCTAATGGTTTATGCTATGCGCTAGCGGTAATTATGTTAGATAAATTAAATGATAAACTAATTATTAATAATCAACAAATCACGATTGTCGACCTACCTTATGATACCAATTGATAAATAAAAATTATTAAGGTACTTCATCAATCAACATCATCAAAAGTAATTTCAAACCTGCATGGTGGTGTTCCAACCGTCATTTACAAACCCTCTATTCGTCACTATTTCATAAATCGATTCCCTTAAATATTATCAATGAAGAATTTAAATTATCTGATGGTGACTTCGTTGACCTCGTTTGGACTGAAAAAAGAGAAATTGTTCCTATAATTCTACTGCTCCATGGCCTCGAGGGATCTATAAACTCTCCATATGTGAAAGGCATATTAAAAACCATTACAGATTCTGGCTGGCAAGGCATACTCATGCATTTTCGTGGTTGCAGCGGCCGACACAATCGTTTTGATCGAAGCTATCATGCGGGTGATACAGCCGACATCAATTCTATTATCATCGAATTAATAAATCGATATCCTGATAGAAAAATTGCAGCGATAGGTATATCTCTTGGTGGTAATGCCCTAATTAAATACCTGGGTGAGCAAGGTGCGAATTGTCCATTAACAGCAGCAATAGCAATTTCAGTTCCTTTTGATTTAGCCATATGTGCCAAAGAATTAGAAACAGGATTCTCTAGAATATATCAGTGGTATTTGATCAGGAGCCTCAACAAAAAAATACGAAGTAAATTCAAAGAGAAACCAGCACCTATCAATTTAGAAAAATTAAAAGAATGGACAGACTTCTACTCTTTCGACCATAACGTTATAGCACCCATGCACGGGTTCATTAGCGTTGATGACTATTATGCTAAGTCAAGTTGCAAAAAATTCATAAAAAATATAAATATTCCAACTCTAATACTCCACAGCAAAGACGACCCATTCATGAATCAAAGCTCGCTCCCCAATGAAAGTGATTTATCAAATGATGTCACATTAGAACTCTCAGACCAGGGTGGCCATGTTGGTTTTATTTATGAGGAGTCGCCCTTCAAGGTAAAAAGTTGGAGCGAAAAGAGACTTGCAGAATTTTTTCAACAAAAATTCAGATGATCATCTACTAAATGTTCGATTTCTCAGGAATGATAATCATGCAAAACTTGATGAAATATAAGAGTGATTATAAATTAATATAGTGATTATTGTTGTTTTTTAACAACGCAATAAACCAGCAATTCATGAAATTATTTTTATTTTCAGTATCTTCAAGATAGTATGTCTCGTTGGATATGACATTGATATTAACTATTTTTCAAAATTACGCCAAAAAACAATAATAACGCTATGCTAACTTCAAGATTATTCTTTATCTTTCTTTTTACTATCAGTTTATCTTTACTCAGCTTTGGGTTTTATTTAGAGCATGTCAAAGAACTTGAGACTTGTCCATTATGCGCGTTTCAACGATTTAGCTATATAGCAATTTCTGTTCTTGCACTTATAGGCTCTATTCATAACCCTATAGGTCTCTTTCGAATCACATACAACATTCTATTGATTGTTTTCGCTTTGATTGGTGTTGCCATTGCCGGCAGACAGACATGGCTGCAGCACTTACCATCAGAATTAGTTCCTGAATGTGGGCCTGGGCTGGAATATATGCTTGAAGTGTTTCCTTTTGGGCAGGCATTAAAGATGATACTCAGTGGTTCTGGGGAATGTGCTGAGATTCAATGGCAATTTATAGGCCTATCTATACCCGAATGGAGTCTAATTTGTTTCAGCAGTATTACTATAGCCGCAATTTTGGCAATATTCATGTTAAAACCTGAGAGAAAATTATTTAAATTTTGACATTTATTTCAAAACAGTAAATTTTTTGGTTACGAGCACTTAATTATTTTCTTCAGAGAAGAATGTCAATAAGAGAAGCAGAGTCTATAGTAAATGCATGAGAAAACCCTAATCTGTTGGCCTTCAAGCATAGAACTAATGAAGGTAATACGAAAAAAATGCGTTTTAAAATGCTTATAATAAAGACTCCGATTCGTTCGCTTTTATCTGCGCATCAACAACAGCAATAGCGCTGGCATTCAGTATTCGACGTACCGTTGATGACGGTGTCAGTATATGCACAGGATGATTAAGTCCAACTAGAATTGGACCAATCGATACCGCCTCACCTAAAACTTTGACCATATCATATGCAATCTTAGCAGCATCGAGATTAGGCATAATCAGTAGGTTTGCATTTTCAACCAGTTTTGAATACGGCAATACGCGTCGACGTATATCTTTCAGTAATGCAGCATCCGCCCTGATTGGTCCCTGCACTTCTAAATCAGGATTCTGCTTATGAAGTATACTCATTGCCATAACCATCTTCTGAGTTGTTTCTGAGTCAATATTATCTCCATTTGAAAAAGACAGTAAAGCAACTTTTGGTATCAATCCAAAACGCTGCACCGCTTGTGCGGCTAACATAGTATTATTTGCAATTTGTTCTGCCGTAGGATCAGCAGTTACGGCTGTATCACAAATAAAATATGCTCCTTTTTTAAGCAACAACACATTAACTGCTGCTGCCTGATTATATTCTTCATTAAGTCCTAATTCTTTTATGACATGTGCAAGATGGTCATGAAAATATCCATCTGTCCCACAAATCATGGCATCAGCTTCTCCTTGCTTTATCATCCTAGTAGCCACACAGGTGTTCATCTCTGTCATGCCACCATGATTAATATTCATCTTATTCATATACGCAGTAGGCTCGACGATCTGTATATCAATATTCGGTCTAAGACGGAGTCCCATGTGTTTGATTCTATTTTCTATAATATCTGGATCACCTATAAGAATCGGTTTGGCCAAACCTTCATCAAACACTGACTGAATACTATGTAAAATTTTTGTTTGTTCACCTTCTGCATAAACCAGTCGCTTAGGGTCACTTTTAGCTCTCTCAAACAGTGGCTTCATTAAGATAACTGATTCAAAAACATATTGTGATAAATGTTGACGATAGACTTCCATGTCTTCTATCGGTCGCGTAGCAACACCACTATCCATTGCTGCCTGTGCTATTGCAGGAGCGAGCTTAACAATTAATCTTGGATCGAAAGGCTTTGGAATTAAATATTCCCGACCAAATTTGAACTCTTTTCCACCGTAAACAGAAATAACGGACTCAGGTGTCTCTTCTTTAGCCATATTTGCTAAAGCATTCACCATAGCGATCTTCATCTCATCATTGATTGTCGTGGCGACGACATCAAGAGCACCTCGGAATATAAAAGGGAAACACAGCACATTATTAACCTGATTAGGGTAGTCTGACCTTCCTGTAGCAATGATGGCATCATCTCGCACTGCCTTAATCTCTTCCGGCAGTATTTCTGGGATAGGATTCGCCAAAGCAAATACGATGGGGTTATCAGCCATGCTTCTCACCATCTCTTGTTTTAAAATACCAGGAGCTGATAATCCAAGGAAAATATCTGCATCTTTCATCACATCAGTCAGAGTTCTTAACTTAGTATTACTTGCAAACAAACGTTTGTGTGGTGTTTGCTCAACGCGTCTCGATTTATAAATAACACCAACATGATCAACGGCAATAATATTATCTTTTTTCATACCCAGCTTAACGAGCAACTTAAGACAAGCGATACCTGCTGCACCAGCCCCAGTTGTAACCAACTTAACTTTAGAAATATTTTTATCAACAATTTTTAACGCATTAATAATACCAGCTGCAACAATAATAGCCGTACCGTGTTGATCATCATGAAAAACTGGTATCTTTAATCTTTTTCGTAATTTACCTTCGACCAAAAAACATTCTGGCGAACGTATATCTTCAAGATTTATACCACCAAAAGTAGGTTCTAGACTGGCAATAATATCGATAAGTTTATCTGGATCTTTTTCATCAATTTCAAGATCAAATACATCAATACCAGCAAACTTTTTAAATAGTACCGCCTTTCCTTCCATCACCGGTTTAGCTGCTAAAGGTCCAATATCACCCAATCCTAATACAGCCGTACCATTTGTAACAACTGCAACAAGGTTTGAACGCGCAGTTAATTCAGCAGCCATTCGGCTTTCCGTCACGATGGCTTTGCATGGCTCAGCCACCCCTGGGCTATAAGCCAAGGCTAAGTCACGTTGGTTTGCTAGAGGCTTCGTTGCGGATATTTCAATTTTCCCTGGTTTGGGAAAGCGATGGTAATCTAGAGCGGACTTTTCTGTTTCGTCAGTCATTATTATTTAAATGGTACCCCTGTTGGCGGCATATTACCTCCCATTCCGCGCAACATCTTAGCCATGCCCCCTTTGCCAGTCATTTTTTTCATCATTTTTTGCATTTGTTTAAATTGTTTTAATAATTTATTGATATCTTGAATTTGTGTTCCCGAGCCGCTAGCAATTCGTTTCTTACGTGATCCATTAATTATAGTGATATCTACGCGCTCTTTACGTGTCATGGAATCAATAATCGCACCTAATTTAATAAACTCCTTATCATTAACCTGTGCTGCTGTACCGGGGGGTAATTGTGACATCCCGGGTATTTTGTCCATCAACCCCGCAATACCACCCATACTTCCCATTTGTGTTAACTGTTGACGAAAGTCTTCTAAATTAAAACCTTTTCCTGTTTTAAGTTTTTTCGCTAATTTGAGGGCTTGTTTTTGATCTGTTTTTTCTTCTACTTCTTCAATCAGACTCAGGACATCGCCCATTCCTAATATTCGAGAAGCAATACGCTCTGGATGAAATGGCGTTAACGCATCAATTTTTTCACCGGTACCAACAAATTTAATTGGTTTGCCAGTAACATGTTTAACAGTTAATACCGCTCCACCACGTGCATCACCATCAGTCTTGGTCAAGATCGTACCTGTTAATGGCAATGCATTATTAAATGCAGCAGCAGCATTAATAGCATCTTGTCCCATCATACTATCGATAACGAATAAGGTTTCAACAGGTGTGATTTCATCATGAATAGATTTGATTTCTTGCATCATATTATCATCGACATGCAATCTACCTGCACTATCTACAATAAGTACCTCTATCAATTGGCGTCGAGCTGTATCAACTGCATTTGTTACTATGACAGAAGGTTCTTCAGTTTCTTTACTTTCAATCCAGAGCAAATCATTTTCATTCGCCAAAGTCTGCAATTGTTTGATAGCCGCTGGTCGGTATACATCGCAACTGACAACAGCAACTTTTTTATTCTCTTTGAGTTGAATCCAACGACCCAATTTTGCAGCGGTAGTCGTTTTACCTGCACCTTGCAATCCAGCCAGAAGAATAACGGCGGGAGGTTGTGCTTTTAGATTTAGAGGTTCGTTGTTTTCTCCCATTAGAGAAATCAACTCTTCATTAACGATTTTAATTAGTGCCTGTCCCGGAGTGAGGCTGCTGAGAACTGCTTTGTCCAAAGAACGAACTCGTACATGCTGTATAAAATCAAGCACAACCGGTAAAGCGACATCAGCTTCAAGCAGTGCCATGCGCACTTCACGCAATCCATCATTGACATTATCTTCGCTTAGTCGGCCATGACCACGGAGATCTTTAAAAACTCGAGTTAATTTATCAGATAGAGCATCGAACATAGCGTTTTGAATTCGTCAATTTAAAATTAGTTAAATATCTCGTTATTCTAACTTATTAATTCTATAACTTAAGAAGTTATTCGCCTGTTTATAGCATAATCAACACTTTTACAGACTGTCAGAATATGCAATCATCTGACAATGGATATGATAGATTTTAAACTATGATTTTTCAAACTGTTACAGCCGTCACATTATATGTGATATGTACATGTTTGTTAGGTATTAAAATGTTTGGGTCATCCAATATTTTAAAAAGAACGCGTATTGTATTTATGATAATCGGTTTTACAGTAATCATTTTACATGCTCATTTATTGTATCAATCAATTGTTTTAAGTAGTGGGTTTGATTTTGGATTTTTCAATGCGGTTTCATTGGTGAGCTGGCTGGTCACACTCATAGTACTAGTCACTTCATTGTTTCGTCCATTGGAAAACCTACTTCTGATACTTTTTCCAATCGCTGGCTTAGCCATTTTACTTGAGCTTTTTATCTTGGATGAACGATTTCTAAGTGATTCCTTATCAATAGGTTTGCGCGTTCACATATTATTATCTATCTGCGCTTACAGTTTATTAATGATCAGTGCTATTCAGGCTCTTATGCTAGCTTTACAGGAGAAATTAATTAAAGAAAAACATGCCTTTATCATTATGAGTAAACTGCCTCCTCTACAGATAATGGAAGGTCTACTAATACAAATCATTATCATCGGCTTTTTCCTGCTGAGCCTTAGTCTTGTATCTGGAACGATGTTTATAGATGACATTTTCACGCAACATTTGGCACATAAAACAATGTTATCGATCATGGCATGGCTCATTTATGCCATTTTACTCTGGGGAAGATGGTCGGCCGGTTGGCGTGGTAAAAAAATAATCCGTTGGGCATTAGGTGGCTTTATGGCATTATTACTCGCTTATTTTGGTTCAAAATTTGTCCTTGAAGTTGTTTTACAACGTGTCTAAATCAAAGCTATCGCTTGACATAGGTACGGGGTGATACATCACAATACATACTTCTAAAAACTGAGGTCATTATTTCTTGGACGACATTCCGATATCGATTCTATTAGGGATCCTATTCTGCTTAGTTGTTTTTTCTGCATTTTTCTCGAGTTCAGAGACTGCCATGATAGCCTTGAATCGTTATCGTTTGCGTCATCTAGCAAAAGAAGGAATGCGAAGTGCAATTATTTCTGAGAATCTACTCTCAAGACCTGATCGTCTAATTGGTCTCATTCTTCTAGGAAATAATCTGGTTAATTTCATGGCTGCTTCAATAGCAACGCTAGTTGGAATACGTTTATTCGGTGATCTAGGTGTCGCAATAGCACCCATTGTATTAGTGATGGTATTTTTAATCTTTGCTGAGGTTATGCCAAAAACAATCGCAGCACTGAAACCAGAGTTGATCGCATTTCCAGCAAGCTACATCTTGGCACCTATGATGAAGCTAGCATATCCAGCGGTCTGGCTGATAAACTGGGTTTCAAATGGCTTATTAGGTTTGATCGGAATATCCTTAAATGATCAAGAAGCTGATCACCTTTCAAGAGAAGAGTTAAGAACTGTTGTTTTGGAAGCCGGGCACTTGATACCACAACGGCATCGACGCATGCTGATAAATATACTAGAACTAGAAAATGTGACAGTTGATGACATTATGGTTCCTAGAAATGAAGTGGTAGCGATAGATCTAAACGAGCCTATAAATGAAATAATTGATCAAATAAGTCATTGCCAACATACTCGCTTGCCAGTTTATCAGTCTAGCATCGATAATATTATCGGAGTGATTCACCTTCGGCATGTTGCCCGGCTCCTATCGGAAAAAAATGAGCTTACGTATGAGGCCATAAAAGATATTCTGATCGATAGCTATTTTGTTCCCAAAGGTACGCCCCTCCATACTCAGATGTCGAATTTTCAGCGCAACAAAGGTCGCTTTGGGATAGTTGTTGATGAGTATGGTGTCATTCAGGGTTTAGTGACACTAGAAGATATATTGGAAGAAATTGTCGGTGAATTTACAACAGACATGCAAACTCATAATCTTGATATCCAAAATAAAGATGATGGTTCTTATCTAATTGACTGCTCGGTTCACCTTCGAGAGATAAATCGCCAATTACAATGGAAGCTTCCGACTGATGGACCGAAAACTTTAAATGGACTTCTATTAGAACATCTGGAATTTATACCCGAATCAGGAACCACATTGAAAATAGATGATTATCTTGTAGAAGTTACACAAGTTTCTGAAAATTCAATAAAAATGGCACGTATAAAGTTACTTGAAGAGAGTACAGAAAGTATTCCAGCTGAAATTTAACAGTCCAAAAATATATTTTTATGTCTTGCAAGTACATAAGCCATACAAATATATCAGAATTTTCCAATTAATAGATAGGTAGAAGATATTATTTTCTTGTGAAAAAACACCAGAGATAAAGATGGTTATTCAAAGCATTTGCACAGATGATCGTCAATAAAGCTATATTGCATTTCACGATCAGCAAAAAATGAGTCGATGTCTTTTATTTAATCATTAGATAGCCATGCTTAATTTAATGATTTTTAATTATTTAAGGTAGTACTTACATATTAATAAAATTTACAAATACTAAGTGAATAGAACAGTACATTTTAAATTTAAAAATCTAATAACTTAATCACTTGGGATACATGCGTTGCTGTTTGAATTTCCATATCTGGAACAAGCATTTTTGGTTTGTTTGCAATAGGAATTAGTGATTGTTTAAATCCATGTTTTGCAGCTTCATTCAAACGTTCCACCCCATTCTGAATTGGCCGAATCTCGCCAGACAATCCTATTTCACCAAACATCACCATGTCTTTTGGAAGAGGTTTGTTTTTAAAGCTTGAAATTATTGCTAATAATAAAGGTAGGTCTGCTGCTGTCTCGGCAATACGTACACCACCAACAACATTAATAAAAACATCCTGGTCACTCATTGATATTCCAATATGACGATGCAGCACGGCCAGCAACATTGCTAATCTATTTTGTTCAAGCCCAAGCGCAACACGACGAGGATTACCTAGATGTGATTGGTCAACCAATGCTTGAACTTCAACTAGCATCGGTCGAGTACCCTCTCGAGTGACCATTATGGCGCTTCCAGAGACTTCATCGTCATGACGTGATAAAAATATAGCAGAAGGATTAGAGACTTCTCTAAGTCCTTTGTCTGTCATATCAAATATAGCTAATTCATTTACCGCTCCATAACGATTTTTAACTGTTCGGACAACTCGATAACGACTACTACTATCACCCTCAAAATAAAGAACCGTATCGACCATGTGTTCTAATACTCTTGGTCCTGCTAAAGTACCCTCTTTAGTAACGTGTCCAACAAGAAATAATGCTGTGTTTGTATGTTTTGCAAATCGAACTAATTGTGCGGCACATTCTCTTACTTGTGCGACTGATCCTGGCGCAGATTGTAAAATGTCACTGTAAACAGTTTGAATCGAATCTATAACGATCACTTTTGCTTTTTCTTTACTCGCAACATTCAGAATTCTCTCAAGATAGTTCTCAGTCAAAATTCGTAATGCCCCTAAAGATAATCCTAGTCGCTTACCACGCAGTCCAACTTGTTGTGCAGACTCTTCACCTGTTACATACAAGCTTGGCACACCAGAAGCGTTGTCTAAACGAGCTAATGTCTGCAACAATAAGGTTGATTTGCCGATCCCAGGATCACCACCAATTAATGTAACAGAACCATTTACAAGACCACCTCCCATAACACGATCTAATTCTGCTAACCCAGTTGCCTGTCTTGGTGTTTCCGCCATTTCTACAGTGTCAAGAGAACAAACTTCTGATGGACCGGTGAGATGTTCACGAAAACGACTAGAATTAGATACAACTATTTTTTCAACTACGCTTTCCTGAAGTGTGTTCCAAGCCATACATTCAGGGCATTGTCCAACCCACTTAGGTGTTTCTGCGCCACATTCATTACAATGAAATTTTATTTTTGCTTTAGCCACGTTCAACAAATTTTAATCGTTTATGCACACCACATAATAATTCATAGGGTATGGTATCAGCACACCTAGCAATTTCTTCAACAGGTAATGACTCTCCCCATAAAACCACCCTGTCACCAATTTTAGCCTGCGGTTGATTTCTAAGATCGACGGTCAACATAACCATTGAGGCTCGACCTATTAATGCACAACGTACATCATTTACAAGTATCGGTGTCCCAGACTTGGCATGGCGAGGAAATCCATCGCCATAACCAGCAGCAACAACACCGACTGGCATATTCTCAGGACAATGCCAAGTTGCGCCATAACCAACAGGTTCACCTTTTTTTAATTTTTGAATTGATATTAATTCTGACTCCAATGTCATAACCGGTTTTAACTTCAGTTCATCCCCATGTGTCTCTGTCAACGGAGACACACCATAGAGCATTAGCCCTGGGCGATTCCAATCTGCATGTGTTTTTGAAAAGCCTATCACACCTGCAGAATTCGCTACCGATTTTTCTACTTTCAGATTATTACAAGCTTGTTTAAAATTTTCTAATTGCTGTTGTGTCAATGGATTATCTTGTTCATTAGCTGTCGCTAGGTGAGTCATTAGTCGAAAGGAAGCTTTGATATTTTTACATTGTGCAACACGTTTTAAAATATTTGTTATATCCTCTAACGGGAAACCTAAACGATGCATTCCTGTATCAATTTTTATCCAAACTTGAAGTGGTTCATCTAGGATTGCTTGCTCTAATATATCTAACTGATATTCATTATGAATCACTATTTCAAGTTTTAATTGAACAATTGATGTTAAGTCAACAGCTTTATGTGGTCCTTCAAGCAAGACTATAGGGTTTGCAATCGATGCAGCTCTTAACTCTTCGGCTTCTTCTAGAAAGGCAACGCCAAAGGCATCTGCATCACTGAGTGTATTTGCAACTCGGACCAAACCATGACCATAGGCATCTGCCTTAATGATTGCCATGATTTTTGAACCTGGAGCGAGCTCGCGGACTCTTAGGAAGTTATGTTTAAGCGCCTCTTTATCAATAACAACCCTTGATGGTCGTGTCATTCAGAAAATCCAGAAGAAGAATGGACATAATCATCTGCTAAATTTTCAAACCGTGTATATTGTCCTCGAAAAGCCAATTTAACTTTCCCTATCGGGCCATTACGTTGTTTACTTATAATTATTTCTGCTATGCCCTTATCATTACTCTCTTCATCATAAACTTCATCTCGATAAATAAACAAAATCACATCAGCGTCTTGTTCAATCGCTCCTGATTCACGTAAATCAGACATCACAGGTCTTCTATCCGTACGTGACTCAAGACTTCGATTTAACTGTGATAATGCGATAACAGGCACTTTAAGTTCTTTTGCCATCGCTTTTAGTGATCGTGATATTTCTGAAATTTCTGTTGCCCGATTTTCATTCGTGCCCGCTACTTGCATCAATTGCAAATAATCAACAACAACAAGATCGAGTCCGTGCTCCCTTGAAATACGACGACATCGTGCTCTCAATTCAGCTGGCGTTAGAGCAGGTGTATCATCAATAAACATACGTGTTTCTTGTAACATTCCAACTGCCGATGTTAATCGAGGCCAATCATCATCTTCTAGTTTACCTGTTCGAACCTTATGTTGATCAATTCTGCCTAGAGAAGACATCATACGCATAGCAAGTTGTTCACCTGGCATTTCCATACTAAATATAGCAACACTATGCTGCCCTTTTATCGCTGCATTTTCTGCTATATTTACTGCAAAAGCGGTCTTTCCCATTGAAGGTCTTCCAGCAACAATAATCAAGTCCGAGCGTTGAAACCCTGCTGTCTTTAAATCAAGATCTTCATAGCCAGTTGCTATTCCTGTGATGGGGCTATCTTTGTGAAACAATTCATCCACTCTATTCAGAGCTTCTTTCAAAAATTCTTTGATTTCTTGATAACTTTTTCGACCACGATTTTCATTTTCTGCAATTTCAAAAACCGTTTGCTCAGCAAATTCGAGAATTTGTTCACTGCTGCGTCCCTGAGGATTAAAAACAGTATCATTGATATCGCTTGTTGCGCTGATCAATTGTCTAAGAATGGAGCGTTTACGTACGATATCAGCGTAAGCACTGATATTACTTGCACTCGGAGTATTTTCAGCAAGAGCAGCAAGGTTGCGCATACCTCCAGCTTCATCAAGTAACTGGTGATTTTCCAACCACTCTGCAACCGTAACAATATCATAGGGTTGTCCATCTTCACTGAGAGCACTTATAGCTCGAAAAATAATACGATGATCTTTTCGGTAAAAATCTTCTTCGCGAACGCGCTCGACGACCTTATCCCATGCTTCTTTATCTAGAAATGCCCCACCTAAAACGGCTTGCTCTGCTTCTATAGAATGCGGCGGAATTTTTAATGCCAGAGTTTCAGCATCACTCGATAAAGATGTATGTATCGATTCCTGCATAAACAATTCCCTGGATCGAGAATCGATCCGAATAAACAGTCAACAACCTTAATAAAAGCTATTTAAAAACATTAAATTAAATTGTTGTGCTAAATAAAAAATTAATCTTCTTCTTCTGGAACAACATTCACCTTGATTTTAGCAGTTACATCAGCATGAAGATGAATAATAACTTCAAATTCACCCGTGCTACGTATCGGCCCATCAGGCAACCTAATTTCATGCTTAGCCAATTCAACACCTGATTCAGTAACTGTATCAGCAATATCTATAGTACCAACCGAACCGAATAATTTACCTTCAGCACCTGCTTTACGTACAATAGAAATACTCACTAAATCTAATTTCTCAGCACGAGCATTCGCTGCGTTTAACGATTCTTTTTGACTTTTTTCCAACTCAGTTCTTCGGGCGTCAAATTTAGCAATATTATCTACTGTAGCAAAAATGGCTTTACCATTAGGTATAAGATAATTTCTACCAAAACCAGGTTTGATCTTGACCTGATCACCTAGTTCACCGAGTTTGTGTACTTTTTCAAGTAAAATAACGTCCATCAGTTCACCTCAATTCATAACAATTTTATAATAACAGATTCTTTACAAGCTGACTCGTTTCACAATTCAGTTTTAGAGCCAAATTTTCTTCTATGCCAAATAACATAAACTTCAGTCATACCCAAACAGGCTATAAATAACCCCATTTGAGGTAAAAGTATCAACAAGCAATACATCGAGACAATCCATGCCCTTGATAACATTAATTTATCAACGTTTCGATGTACTGATGAGATTCCCTGTATCAGATACATAAACATTAAAACAACCACAATATCTCTAAACAAGTCTTGCCATGGCTGACTTAGGAGCAATAGCAACAATACAACTAACCCACTCACTGGCAGTATTTGCGATGGTAACCTCAGCGCATAGAACTCTTCTTGAAATGCGCCCGGGTTAAACAATCTTGATTGCCACCACCTAGCAAACAAGACACTCATAATTACATTCAACATAAAACCAGAGATCATCAACGCATTGACCATATCAACTGCTGGTTCTAATAATGCTTTATACTGGCTTATATTTTCTGGAGGCACCGTCTTCTCTATCATGACAGTCAGCCATTGTTCCCACCATCCAGAAACATCACCAACAACTAGGTATGTAGCAACAATTAACATTGTTGCCAATAAACCTGATGCCACTAATAGTAAACCTTGCTGTTCAAAAAAACGAAGAACCATCGCTACTGACCAGGCAGGGATCCAAATGATAAATATATAAACAAGAACCAATTTTATTGGTAAATTCACAAGTAATGAAAATGCCATTAACATTATCAAACTCGCCGCCAATATTTGCAGTACTACAGTTACTCCTTTCCTGAGAGTCATCAAGGCGACGACAGACCCGCATATTAGAAAGGCAAGCGGTGGCAATAACAACGAAACCAGAGTACTCACAGTTAACGCTATGCTAGCCTGTGATTTGCCACTCAATATATAGTTTCCCAACATTTAGTGATAACTACTGATTGAGCGATTTACAGTTGGTTTTCAAATTCAGTACACTCACCTAAAACCTAGATGAATATGAGCTATTTATACTTTAATTCGTCTAATTTAATGCGCATCACAATAAGGAATCAAAGCAAGGTAGCGCGCACGCTTGATTGCAGTTGATAACTGTCTTTGATAACGAGCTTTGGTACCTGAAATCCGACTTGGAACAATTTTTCCATTTTCAGACACATAATTCTTTAATGTATTGAGATCTTTATAATCAATCTCTTTAACACCGTCTGCTGTAAACCTGCAAAATCTTTTACGTTTAAAATAACGAGCCATTTTATATTCCTCTCAATTTAATCTTCTTATTCAGGTTTATCGGCTGTTTCGTTCTGATTAGTTTCTTCGCCCGTTGGAACAGGCTCAGCTAAAACTACTTCTTCTACAACTGGAGGTTCCACGGGAACTACTTCTTCAGCAATCACTGCTGATTCTTTAGCTGTCGCGGTGGGTTTGGGTCGAGAATCTTCTTCATCCCTAATTTTAACCAAGTGAGATGCCTCAGTAACAGCTTCATCCTTTTTGATAATTAGATTACGGATAACTGCATCGTTAAATCGAAAACCATCTGTTAACTGATTTAACGATTCAGCGTCACATTCAATGTTCATAAGCACGTAGTGTGCCTTGTGAATTTTATTAATTGGATATGCCAGTAGTCGACGACCCCAATCTTCCAGACGATGAATTGTGCCGTTGTTACTCGTGATTATGTTCTTATAGCGATCGATCATTGCAGAAACTTGTTCGCTCTGGTCCGGATGAACCAAAAATACGATTTCGTAGTGTCTCATTGTTTATCCCCTAGGTTTATTAGCCTCCCTATTATTTCAAGGTGAAGCAAGGATCTGTAAATTCAAACTTATATGATTCTAATGGATTGGATTAACTACTGCAATGCGATACGAGCTTAAACTCCAAGAATCAGTTTAAAATAGTCAATCATTGCTATTTTTCTATATTTTAAGACTCAATTATTGAGGTTTAAATACTTCGTTGTCTGATAACTTCATATAAGACAACACCTGCTGCGACTGATACATTAAGACTTTCGACCTGTCCGTTAATAGGTAAGGAAGCAACATAATCGCATTCTTTTTGAACTGAATCGCGCATGCCTTTACCTTCACCGCCCATTACAATGGCAGTTGGTATTTTTAAATCAAGGGCATAGATTGATTGTTCAGCGTCACCCGTGGTACCCACAACCCAGACACCAGATTCTTTTATCTTCTTTATCGCACGCACTAGATTCACAACATTAATAACGACAACATTCTCTACCGCACCGCTTGCAACTTTCCGTACTGTCTCATTTATATTGGCGGCACGATCATTAGGGATAATCACTGCCGTGACACCTACCGCGTCAGCAGTTCGAATACAGGCTCCAAGGTTATGAGGATCTTGAATTGAGTCGAGAATTAAATAGAGCGGATTAGCATCTTGGTTTTGTACCAAAATATCATCGAGATCATGTTCCGTTTTTTTAGTCTTCTTTTGAACTTCTAAGAGAATACCTTGATGATTCTGATTTTTAACCATTCTACTTAATGCAACACGTGGTACTGTTTGAATTGAAACACCTAGATTATTAAGCAATTCGCGGAACGAACTCACCGATTCAGATTGAATTGATTCTTGTATCGAAGCACTCAAAATTGTTTCAGGTGCATTCTCTAAAATTTGCTTAACAGCGTGCAAACCAAAGATTCGATCTATTCTTTTATT
>CAJJDJ010000113.1 GCA_905182825.1 Thiotrichaceae bacterium UBA7359 | reverse complement strand
GTGGGCGCACGCGTCATCTCATTGACGAGACAGCATTTAGTTGAGATTTATCTTATCCGTGAGTCACTTGAAGGTTTAGCTGCAAGACAAGCTGCTGAAAATATGACTGATAAGGAACTTAATGAACTAGATGTGCTGCTCGACAAGCATGATCAACAAATTAAGCAAGATCAAAGCTATTATCAAAAAGAAGGTGAGATGGACTTTCATTGTCGAATAATTAAAGGTAGTCAGAATTCTCATTTGATCGAAATGTATTCTAATGACCTTTATCACTTAATTCGTTTGTACCGATATCAGTTTGGGATGGTGAGTAAACGTGTGCCACGAGCATTTGTAGAGCATGGACTTATTGTAGATGCTCTCCGTCAGCATGATGGTGAGTTGGCGCAATTTTTAATGTCGAGACATATCCGTAGTTCGCGTAAAAATGTTGAAAAAATGCTCGATGAACATCTCGCCATTTCAGATTAATAAAAAAAGGAACTACTCCATTGGAAAAGAATCTTGATTCAGCTGGGGCGCGTTTTCGACTCGCTGTTGAAGAAGAAAAACCATTGCAGGTTGTGGGTGCTGTAAATGCGTATCATGCACGTTTAGCTGACGCCACTGGTTATCGAGCTTTGTATCTCTCAGGTGGTGGTGTCGCGGCAGGATCGTGTGGAGTACCTGATCTGGGTATTACTAGTATGGAAGATGTCTTAGTTGATCTTCGCCGAATCACAGACATAACCAATTTGCCAGTATTAGTCGATATTGATACTGGTTGGGGCGGAGCATTTAATATAGCAAGAACAATACGTTCAATGATTAAAGCTGGAGCAGGTGCGGTTCATATTGAGGATCAAGTTCAACAAAAACGTTGTGGGCATCGTCCCAATAAATCGATAGTTACTCAAGCAGAGATGGTTGATAGAATTAAGGCTGCTGTAGATGCTAAGTTCGACTCTGACTTCGTTGTTATGGCAAGAACCGATGCCTTATCAGTAGAAGGACTAGATTCTGCAATTGACCGCGCATGTGCCTGTGTTGAAGCGGGTGCGGACATGATTTTTCCTGAAGCAATGACGGAACTTAGTATGTATGAAAAGTTTGTCGATGCTGTAGGTGTACCAGTACTTGCCAATATTACCGAGTTTGGCTCAACACCCCTATTTACCATCGAAGAACTCGCCTCAGTAAATGTCAGTTTGGCCTTGTACCCGCTGTCGGCATTTCGTGCAATGAATGCCGCAGCATTAAAAATTTATTCAAGCTTACGTGAAGAAGGCACACAAAAAAATGTAGTTGATTTAATGCAAACCAGAGAAGAACTTTATGATTATCTGGCTTACCATGATTATGAAAAAAAATTGGATGAATTATTTTCAGGAGACAATCCATGACTAAAAAGACAATACAAAAACCAAAGCCCAAAAAATCCGTCGCATTAAGTGGAACGGTGGCAGGAAATACCGCGTTATGTACAGTCGGTTTAACAGGTGATGATCTACATTATCGTGGTTATGATATTCTCGATATAGCTGATAACTGTGAGTTTGAAGAGATTGCTTATCTCTTAGTACATGGTAAATTACCAACGGCAATTGAACTCAATGCCTATAAAATAAAATTACAATCATTGCGTGGTTTACCCATCGCTGTAAAAAATTCTCTTGAGCAATTATCACCTTCGGCTCATCCGATGGATGTGTTGCGGACAGGTTGTTCTGTATTAGGTGCAGTAATGCCCGAAAAAGAAGATCATAATTCAGCAGGGGCAAGAGATATAGCCGACAAATTAATGGCGAGCTTTGCCTCTATGTTGCTTTATTGGTATCACTATGCAGTTAATGGTACACGTATTGAAGTCGAGACAGATGATGATTCTATCGGTGGTCATTTTTTACATCTATTACATGGTAAAAAACCTTCTGATTCATGGGTTCGTGCAATGCACACGTCATTAAACCTTTATGCTGAACATGAATATAATGCTTCAACATTCACCGGTCGCGTTATTGCTGGTACAGGTTCAGATATGTTTTCCAGTATAACGGGAGCGATAGGTGCTTTGCGTGGGCCAAAACATGGTGGTGCTAATGAAGTTGCATTTGAAATACAGTCTCGCTATGAAAATCCCAGTGAAGCGGAAGCGGATATAAAAGAACGTATGTTACGCAAAGAAATTGTTATTGGTTTTGGGCATCCAGTATATACCACGGGTGATCCACGTAATAAAATGATCAGAAGTGTCGCCAAAAGTTTAGGAACTAAAGCTAAAAACATGAAGATGTATAAGATTGCTGAGCGTCTAGAAAAAGTCATGTGGGCGGAGAAGAAAATGTTTCCTAATCTTGATTGGTATTCGGCTGTGTCTTATTCATTAATGAATGTGCCGACAGCAATGTTTACTCCGTTGTTCGTTATTGCACGTACATCTGGATGGGCAGCGCACGTAATTGAACAACGTGAAGATGGTAAGATTATTCGACCTAGCGCAAATTATGTTGGTCCGAATAATCAAAAATTTGTACCTATTAATAAACGGAAATAATTTTATTAGTGTTTTGAATACAAGTTATTTTGTGAGTTAAGTGTTCATGAGCTAGTTCAGTTCTTGTAAATTTTAAAATGAATAATAAAAAAAGTAAGCGCTCTGTTTTTTATGTTTCAGATCGCACAGGAAAAACGGCTGAATCACTCGGTCAAAGTTTGCTTTCACAGTTTGATGGCGTTGACTTTTCAGATAAGACATTCGCGTTTGTGATAACTGAGATGGAAGCTTCTTTTGTAGCAGGTGAGATCCAGCAGGAATATGAAGAAAGTGGTGTTCAACCTATAGTTTTCAGTACGCTGGTCAATGATGACCTTCAACAGTTTATATCTGCTACTGATGCATGTGTAATCAGTTTATTTAATTCATTTATAGAGCCTCTTGAAAAGAGTCTAAAAATTAAATCATCACATACTATAGGAAAGCCACATGAAGAATTTGGTGATGAAGATTATAAAAAACAAATGGATGCTATCGATTTCACCCTTAAAAATGATGATGGTATTCGGGTAAATTTATTTGATAAAGCTGATGTTATATTGGTAGGAGTGTCACGTTCTGCAAAAACTCCAACTTGCTTATATCTAGCGATGCATTTTTCATTGAAGGCAGCTAATTATCCTTTAACAGACGATGATCTCGATAATGATAAATTACCTGAATTTTTATTACCATATCTCAATAAGATTGCTGGTCTCACTATACGCGCCGATCAACTTAGTGCTATTCGTCAACAGCGACGACCGAATACCGCTTACGCTACATTGAAAAAATGTCAGTATGAAGTTAAACGAGCAGAACTCATGATGGATAAAGCAGGACTATTTATTCTTGATTCCACAGCGATGTCGATTGAAGAAATTGCTGTAAATATAGTAAAAGAAAAAGAGTTATTAAAAAATAGTTGAATAGAAAAAAATATTTTTTAAAGACTTATTGAGAAAGAAATACTATGAAAAAAATGGTAGCTAATGATTACATTCTGCCCCTACAAGAATTAAGAATGAAAGATGTGGGAATCGTAGGTGGTAAAAATGCATCACTGGGAGAAATGATTAGTAATTTATCCGAGGCTAATGTCAATGTGCCGGGAGGTTACGCAACAACAGCCAAAGCTTTCTGGGATTTCCTTGATCATAATCAATTACGTGAGCGTATAAAACTCAGGCTCAAAGAATTAAATGTTGATGATGTTAAACAACTAATATCAGTTGGGAAAGAAATTCGTCAATGGATTGTTGAGTCGCCATTTCAAACTCGTCTAAAAAAATCCATAAAGGATGCTTATAAAGAAATGAGTGGTGGAGATAACGAGTGCTCTATTGCTGTACGATCATCAGCAACTGCTGAAGATTTACCAGATGCTTCATTTGCAGGTCAACAAGAGACATTTTTGAATGTTTCTGGTATTGACGATGTCTTGCTTCGAATTAAAGAGGTCTTTTCATCATTGTATAATGATAGAGCTATTGCTTATCGTGTGCATCAGAACTTTTCTCATGAAGAAGTGGCTTTATCAGTGGGGCTACAACGTATGGTACGTAGCGATCTGGCTGTAAGTGGTGTCATGTTTACACTGGATACAGAATCTGGTTTTGATGATGCTGTATTTATTACAGGAAGTTATGGTTTAGGAGAAACGATAGTTCAAGGTGCGGTAAATCCTGATGAATATTATGTTTATAAAAAATCTTTAGCGCAGGGTAGACCATCAGTACTGAGTCGTAGTTTAGGTAGTAAACTGATAAAAATGATATATGACGATACTCCCGATAATGATGAACTGGTAAAAACCATAAAAGTCTTAGCTAAAGATTCTACGATATTTTGTCTAAATGATGAACAGTTAGAAGAACTTGCACGACAGGCTGTCATAATAGAAAAACATTATGGACGGCCTATGGATATTGAATGGGCTTTGGACGGTGAGAATAAGAAAATTTACATCGTTCAGGCACGACCTGAGACAGTAGCAAGTCGTGAAAATAAAAATATAATTGAACGATATCAATTAAATCAAAAAGGAAAATTGGTTATTAGAGGTGCGGCAATAGGTCAAAAGATAGGCACTGGTAAAGCAAAAGTTATACAAAAATTGGAAGACATGGATGACCTACAAGAGGGTGATGTATTAGTAACGGAGATGACAGATCCTGATTGGGAGCCAGTAATGAAGCGTGCATCTGCGATAGTGACGAATCGCGGAGGACGAACCTGTCACGCCGCAATTATTGCACGCGAATTGGGTGTCCCTGCTGTTGTAGGCTGTGGTGATGCAACTAATAAAATTAATTATGATGATCTTATAACCGTGGTCTGTTCAGAAGGAGAGAGCGGACTTGTCTATGAAGGTAAATTAGACTTTCAGGTTAATAGAGCAGAATTAGATAATATGCCACCCGCACCTTTAAAAATAATGATGAATGTGGGTAATCCAGGAAAAGCAATGTCATTTGCATCGATTCCTAATGCTGGTGTTGGTTTGGCGAGGTTAGAATTTATTATAAATAATAAAATCGGTATACATCCACGCGCATTAATAGACTACGATGATCAAGAAAAATCGATAAAAGCATCTATTGACGAACGTATCAAAGCTTATGCGAGCCCAGTGGATTTTTATGTTCAGAATTTAGTTGAAGGTATATCCACACTAGGTGCCGCATTTGCGCCTAATCCAGTTATCGTACGTTTATCTGATTTTAAATCTAATGAGTATGCTAATTTACTTGGGGGTGAACGATACGAACCACAAGAAGAAAATCCGATGATTGGCTACAGGGGTACATCACGTTATTTGTCAGACGAGTTTGAAGCGTGTTTTGAATTGGAATGTCGTGCCTTACGTTATGTGCGCGAAGAGATGGGCTTGGATAATATTTGGGTTATGGTTCCATTCGTACGCACTTTGGGACAAGCAAAGCAAGTTGTTGAGTTACTGGCGAAGTATGGCTTAGAAAGAGGAAAAGAAGGTCTAAAGTTGATTATGATGTGTGAAGTACCAAGTAATGCGATTTTGGCTGATCAGTTCCTTGAATATTTTGATGGTTTCTCGATTGGTTCCAATGATATGACGCAATTAACATTGGCACTTGATCGAGATTCTGGATTGGTTGCAGATTTATTTGATGAGCGTGATGAAGCGGTTAAGTTTATGTTAAGTCGAGCTATCAAGGCATGTAAAAAGGCTGGGAAGTACGTTGGTATTTGTGGCCAAGGGCCATCTGACCATCCAGATCTTGCAAAATGGTTGTTAGATGAAGGTATTGAGAGTATTTCTTTAAATCCAGATAGTGTTATTGATACTTGGCTATACATTGCCGGCGTTGATGTTTAAATAATGCTTGAAAGTATTGAAAATTTTAGAAGTGAAGTCTTATTTTTAAATAAGCAAGACTAAGACAAAAATATTTTAATTAGAATATTAAAGCAAACATAGATGGCAGATGATGTCTGAATATTTAAAAAATTATAAGCGTTCACAAGAGGAGCCTGAAGCATATTGGTCTGATGCAGCAAAAGGCATAGATTGGGAAGAAGCATTTACAAAAGTTCTTGATGATAAAAACCCACCCTTTTATAAATGGTTTCCAGACGGAAAATTAAACACCTGTTTTAATGCGCTCGATAGACATATTGAAAACGGACATGCTCAACAAATTGCACTCATTTATGACAGTCCTGTAACAAATACGATAAAGCGATATAGCTATAAAGAATTGCGTGATTTGACGGCAAACTTTTCAGGGCTATTAAGAGAACAGGGAGTACGTAAAGGCGATACGGTAATCATATATATGCCTATGGTTCCCGAAGCTGTAATTGCTATGCTGGCTTGTGCTCGATTAGGTGCTGTTCACTCAGTTGTCTTTGGTGGCTTCTCTTCGAATGAACTGGCATCACGAATTAACGATGCTCAACCAAAAGTAATCTTGTCTGCGTCCTGTGGTATCGAAGTAAATCGAATCATAAAGTATAAACCCTTACTTGATTCAGCTATTACAATAGCAAATCATAAGCCTAAAATTTGTATTATTTTGCAACGACCTCAATATGAAGCGGCCTTGATTGAAGGCCGAGACATTGATTGGCAAGTTGCTAGCAAAACTGCTAAAGCAGTAAATTGTGTTTCTGTAAATGCAACGGACCCTTTGTATATTCTGTATACCTCGGGAACGACAGGCAAGCCAAAAGGGGTTTTGCGTGATAATGGCGGACATGCCGTCGCACTAAACTGGTCTATGAAGAACATCTATAATATGAATCCTGGAGATGTCTTCTGGTCGGCTTCAGATGTTGGTTGGGTGGTAGGACATTCATATATAGTCTACGCTCCTTTATTATATGGTTGCACTACGATTCTCTATGAAGGTAAACCTGTTGGAACACCAGATGCGAGTGCTTTTTGGCGAGTTATTGAAACACACAAAGTTAATGCACTTTTTACAGCACCGACTGCCTTTAGAGCAATCAAAGGTAATGACCCTGATGGTGATCTTATTAAAGAATATGATTTATCTTCACTACAATCACTATTTCTTGCAGGTGAACGCTGCGATCCGGCAACTATACAATGGGCTGAGAAAAAATTAAATATTCCTGTCATTGACCATTGGTGGCAAACAGAAACGGGTTGGGCTATTACCGCCAATTGCATTGGACTTGAAAAGTTTCCTGTAAAACATGGTTCTACATCAAAACCAGTGCCTGGTTATAATTTAGAAGTATTAGATGAAAAAGGTGAGCAATTACCCGCAGGTGAGATGGGAAAAATAGTATTGAAATTGCCACTACCTCCGGGGTGTTCTCAGACACTTTGGAAAAATGATCAAGCTTATATTGATGCTTATCTCTCTGTTTATGATGGTTACTATATGACTTGGGATGCTGGCTATATTGATGAAGATGGTTATGTCTGGGTGATGAGTCGATTAGGTGATGTTATTAACGTTGCAGGACATCGTTTATCAACAGGAAGCATGGAAGAGGTTTTGGCGGCTCACCCAAAAGTTGCTGAATGCGCAGTGATAGGAGTTTATGATCAGTTAAAAGGTCAATTACCAATGGGTTTAGTTGTCTTAAATAGTGGCGTAGAAACTGGTCAAGACAGTATTATTAAAGAACTTATTGAAAGTGTAAGACATGATATTGGTCCTGTTGCAGCTTTTAAAAAAGTTATTATTCTAAAAAGATTACCCAAAACACGTTCTGGTAAAATTTTACGCAGTACCATGAAAAAGATTGCTGACGGTGAAACATATAACATACCAGCAACAATTGATGATGTAGAAATTTTATGTGAAATTACTAATGCATTAAAAGGGCAGACATAACCTTTATCATAGATAATTTTAAAAAATAGTGCCTTTAATTAATCAGCATCGCCTATTTATCAAATACATGTCTATACTTCTCTCGCAAGCTATTCTTTTGAACCTTGCCCATGACATTAAAAGGTAACTCGCTAACATTAAAAATTCTTTTTGGTACTTTATAAGTGGCCAACTCTTTTTTGAGAATATTTTTCAAATCTGATTCATCGAATTTATCATTCTTTTCCTTAACAATAACAGCAATAACTCCTTCTCCAAAATCTGGGTGTGGTACACCAATCACCGCCGACTCATTCATACCATCCAATGCATTGATGATGTTTTCTATTTCCTTTGGGTAAACATTATAACCTCCAGAAATTATTAAATCTTTTGAACGACCTACTATTGTTAAATAGCCATTTGCATCTAGAAAACCAACATCACCTGTTTTAAAAAAGCCATCTTTGGTAAATTCTTTTTGCGACTTTTCAGGGTTTCTCCAATACCCTTTAAATACATTGGGTCCTGACACCTGAATGTTTCCGGTTGATCCGATTTCTAGAATTTTGTCATCCTCAGCAGTAATTCTTACCGAAATATTAGGTAGAGCTTGTCCTACAGTTCCAGGTATGCGTTCTTCATTTAATGGATTAGATGCAATCATTATAGTTTCTGTCATACCATAGCGTTCTAAAATTCTATGTCTTGTCTTTGTAAAAAAATCGTCAGAGACTTCACTAAGCAATGGGGCTGAACCTGAAATAAATAAGCGTATATTTTTTAAAGTCTTATTGTCCAGTCCAGGATGAGCAAGTAAACGCGTATAAAATGTAGGCACACCCATTAACACGGTGACTCGAGGTAAGAATTTAATAATGTCATCAATATTAAATTCAGCTAATAAAATCATAGCTGTACCACTAAGTAATACACAATTCAGTGCTACAAAAAGGCCATGTACATGAAAAATAGGCAAAGCATGTAATAAGATATCATTACCATTAAACCCCCAGCTTTGGTGTATAGCTAATGCATTTGAAGACAGATTCTCATGAGTGATCATTGCTCCTTTAGGTTTTCCAGTTGTGCCACTGGTGTAAAGTATGCAAGCAATATCATCTCCAACAACATCGGCTGTTTGTACAAAACGACTTATATTGTTGGTATTACTGAACAGAGTCCCTTTGCCATGCGCATCTAGTGTCAACAAAATTGTGTTACCGCTTGTCTGTAAAAGATTTTCCTTGATGATAGGTGAAGCAGGGTCACAAACAACCATGCCAGGTTCTATATCATCTAAGAAATAGGACAGTTCTGAAGCCGTGTAAGCATTATTTAAAGGCACTGCTATTGCACCAAGCTTGATGCAAGCAAGATATAGAAAAATAGCTTCAGGAGATTTTTTTACTTGAAAGATAATTCTATCGTTCTTACTAATACCAGCATTGCTCATAGTGGATACGATGCTGGAAGTAAGATTAATTAAATCTTGGTAGTCATATTGTTTTCCATCTTTAGTTTCAATAAAAGGATGTGTTAAATCTTTTGGAAATCGTTCTTCGAAAAGATGGAATAAATTACTCATGAATAGCTCTACTTATTGGAGAGGGTTTTGTGGATACGGCAAACAGCCTATAT
>CAJJDJ010000112.1 GCA_905182825.1 Thiotrichaceae bacterium UBA7359 | reverse complement strand
ACTCAACCCACGGGGTGGAATGCCTTACTTCCGCAATCCATGGATACACTTTTGGTCCAGGTAATTGCCCGCCTTCACCTGGCTTCGCACCTTGCGCCATTTTAATCTGTATATCATCGGCATTTACAAGATATTCACTGTTAACACCGAATCGACCTGAGGCAACTTGCTTGATTGAACTTCGTCTTAGATCACCATTATCGTCTGATGTAAAACGATCTGGATTTTCACCTCCTTCACCAGTGTTTGACTTACCGCCAATACGGTTCATCGCAATTGCTAATGTTTCATGTGCTTCTTTACTGATCGAACCAAAAGACATTGCTCCAGTTGAAAAACGTTTCATGATTTCTTCAATCGGCTCAACTTCGCTTAACGGAATGGACTCATCATGTTCCTTGAACTCAAACAGACCTCTCAAAGTAGCAAGGTTTTCACTTTGATTGTTTACAAGCTCGGTATACTCTTTAAAGATAGAGTACTGACCTGAACGGGTAGCATGCTGTAGTTTAAAAACAGTATCAGGATTGAACAAATGATATTCACCATCACGCCGCCATTGATACTCCCCACCCCATTCCAGATCAGGTTCTTTCACTTCACGGTCTGGGAAGGCATTATGATGACGTTGATTCATCTCCTCAGCAATAACATCAATTCCTATACCGCCGATACGTGATGCAGTCCAAGTGAAGTACTTGTCAACAAATTCTTTATTAAGTCCTATCGCCTCAAACACCTGTGCCCCGCAATAAGACTGTACGGTAGAAATGCCCATCTTCGCCATAGTCTTAACCAGACCTTTATTGACCGCCTTGATGAAGTTCCTCACAGCAACAGAATGTTCCATTTCAGGTAAGCGACCATTACCAATTAAATCACCTAATGATTCAAACGCCAGATAAGGATTAACCGCACCTATACCATAGCCTATCAGTACCGCAAAGTGATGTACTTCTCTTGGTTCACCGGACTCAAGTATCAGACCAACGCGAGTACGTTTACCGTTTCTAATAAGATGATGGTGCACACCAGCGGTTGCGAGTAAAGCTGGAATTGCTGTTTTCGTCGCGCTGACACCTCGGTCAGAAAGAATAACATTGGAATAGCCATCTTCAATAGCTTGATCGACCTTTAGATAAACCGCTTCCAATGCTTTGTTTAAACCTACGCCACCTTTGGCAACCGGATAAAGGATATCAATCATTTTAGTTTTAAAACCGGGAAGATTCACATCACGTATTTTCGCCAGTTCTTCATTGGTAATAATCGGTGTATTGATCCTGATCCGACGACAGCTCTCTGGAGAAGGTTCTAACAAGTTACGTTCTGGTCCAATCGTTGTTGCAATCTGCGTTACTAATTCTTCTCGAATACCATCAAGAGGTGGGTTGGTTACTTGTGCGAATAGCTGTTTAAAATAGTCATACAATAAACGTGAACGATTTGATAATACAGCCAGTGCCGTATCCGTTCCCATAGAACCAGTTGGTTCGATACCCTTTTCTGCCATTGGAGCCATTAACAGTTTCAAATCTTCATGGGTATAACCGAAAGCTTGCTGTCGCTGTAATAAAGTATCTGGATCTGACCCATATATCTGTTTTGGATTTGGTAGATTCTCGATTGGCAACAAATTATCTTTCAACCATTCAGAATAAGGATGTTCGCTGGTGAAGGTTTTTTTTAATTCTTCATCTTCAATTATTCGACCTTGTTTGGTATCAACCATAAAGATACGACCCGGATGAAGACGACCTTTTATCTTTACGTTTTCAGGCGCGACATCTAAAACGCCAACTTCTGAAGCCATAATCACGATGTCATCGTGTGTTACATAGAAGCGTGATGGTCGTAAACCGTTTCGATCTAGTACTGCACCAATGACTTCACCATCTGTAAAAGATAAAGAAGCAGGACCATCCCAAGGCTCCATTAGATTCGCATGGTATTCATAGAATGCCTTACGCTCATCATCCATGGTCTCATGACCAGACCATGCCTCTGGGACCATCATTAATACGGCAAGTGGTAATGGACGACCTGACATATGCAGGAACTCCATCACATTATCAAAGGTCGCTGAATCACTTCCACCTTCAATACATATAGGAAATAATTTTTTTAAGTCATCACCAAATAATTCAGATTCGCATAATGATTCACGCGCTCGCATCCAATTAGCATTTCCACGGGCAGTGTTAATCTCTCCGTTATGCGCAACATATCTAAACGGATGTGCCAAACGCCAAGCTGGAAAAGTGTTGGTAGAAAACCTTTGATGTACTAGTGCTAGAGCTGATTCGACATCGGGTTCGGATAATTCAGGGAACATCGGTTCTATCTGTGTTCCAGTTAGCATGCCTTTATAAACGAAGGTACGATATGATAATGATGGGATATAGAACATATTTTGCTCAGTCAAGCCTGAACTCCAGATTTCATTTTCGACACGCTTGCGAATAACATAGAGTTTGCGATCAAAGGCGTCTGGCTCAAGCTCGTCACTTTTGGCAATAAAAATTTGTTTGAAGTTTGGCTCACCATCTAATGCTGTTGGACCTAAAGAAGAGTCATCGATAGGGACTTCACGCCAACCCAATAGTTTCTGGCTTTCTTCTTTAATTATTCTTACAAATATTTCCTGACATTGTCTTGCTTGAGCTACGTCAGTAGGGAAAAAAACCATACCCGCACCATAACTATCGACATCTGGCAGTTTGATATTAATATCATGGCAAACACGCTTAAAAAATTTATGTGGCTTCTGAATCAATATACCAACACCATCGCCGGTATTTTCTTCACAACCACAGGCACCACGATGTGTTAAATTTCTAAGAATAGTTAGTGCATCATCAATAACCTTATGAGATTTTTGTCCTTTCATGTGCGCAACAAAACCGAGACCGCAGGCATCATGTTCTGTTGAAGGATCGTATAAACCCTGTTGCTTTGGTGCTTGCTTCATACTGAAATCACTCAATTATTTTATTAGTTGGCTCTCTATTCGCTATATTTTCGCAACGTACAGATTGCCATTTAGATATGACTAGGAAATCGCAATCAAAATGGTACTGAATTTCTTTACAATACTTCTTACGGATGAAAAATAAGAAGTAGATTATAATAAAGCCCCTACTTTATGTCACGGTGCAACATAAAATAGTGAATATTATAAATTAACAGATAAATTAAAAGAATATAGTATCATATACCTGTATTTGACGACCAATATAAGAAGTTAAAGTCTTTTAAATCTGTCGTTTATGTATGCTGATCAAGACAAATTTCAATTTTATTTGCTATTTCAGTCGATTTTAATGCTTCCGATGGTTCTGGGCCACGGCGAAACAAGCTTCGCTTCTGTGGGTAATTTTTCAATCGCAGCAATAGCAGCATCTCGATTTTCATATAACCCATAAAACAAAACATGCCATTTTTTACCATTATTCAAAGTATTGAACGGGATTATCTGATCATCATTATTTTTAAATAATTTCAGGAAGAGGTTTATAGTTTTTTTTCGTATGCGCCGATTAATTGTAATACATATTTATTCGGATCTTGTTTTACTAACCAATCAAGATCATGAATAATTAACGTTGAGTGTTTAACTCCCTCTACTGTCGTAGGTTCAGTTATAGATTCTCTAGACTTTCCAGTTTCTGTAACTGCTTCACTCTCAATAATTATATTTTTAGTTTTCTTTGCTGGGACTACTTCTATGAGTTCTATTTTTTTAGTAACTATTTGCCTTTCAATGTTATGAACAGTTTCTACTTCATTATTTTTAAGATCACTTACCATTTCGGGTACGACTAGTGGTAATGGATCATTGATACTGACTGACTCTTCTTTGTGTGCAGATTTAGGAATTGAAAGTGACTTTATATTTACTATTTCTGTCTGATCACCCTTGTTTTTATTCAGATCAGGTAAATTTAATTTGATCGTTTGAGTTTCTTTTATTTCTTCATCATGGTCTATATAAAAAAATAACGACACCACTCCAATAAACGAGATCAATAAAAAACTTCCGATTATCAGAATTAATTTATTCCTTAATGGGAATATTTTAATATTAAATAGTGTTAACTTTTCTTCTTTTAAAACTGCTCTTTTTTTCGAAATCTTTTAGATATTGCTCACATAAGTCATTAATTCTTCCTGGCATACCATATGAAACCTGATGGATTTTTTTAATTATTTTATCATTAAAAATATTTAAATTTATCACACCACCTTTTGAATATTTGTGATGGATATAATGTTCAGTCTGTTTCTCACTCAATTTTGGTATTTCGATTATATGTAAGCTCTGCGTATCATCATAGTTAATGCTCGAGTTCTCTAATTGATTTAAAAATATGGGCTCGCAAAATAAACAAATATGTAGAGCGGCGGTTAAATTTGCGTTTATTAACAAATCAAATATTAATTAATTCACCGTTAAAGAGGTCCACATTATCTATCAATAAAACTGGAATTTGCTGTTTGTTTCGATAGAATTCTAACCAATGATTTAATGTAGCTTGATCATAAAGATTATCTTGTAACTCATCCTGATTTTTGTCTTCAATTATGGCCTTGAAAATATCATTACTGCTTATATTTGTATTAGCAGTAATTTTTCTAATGAATAAATTTTTATTTTCTTGTTGTGAAATCTTATCAAAAAGAAAAGTCTTACCAGACTTATGTTCCCCTTTCACAACCACGAGGTGATTGCTATGCTCAATCAGATGCGAGATCAGTTCAACACGCTGAGTTAATTCTGGCGTCGTAAAGTGACTACTATCTGGTTGAATTTGATTTACCATAAGATTAGCTAGCTACTTCATTAATTCAATTAATACTCAACATTTAATTCCTGATTACGAATTATTTTTTATCCGCTCTGCTTCAGAGAAAGCAAATCGATCTGTCATGCCAGCAATATAGTCAGCCACAATTCTGGTAACCTCATTTCCATTTTTTGCACCTTTAGTTTCACTTATAGCAAATTGCAATTCCTTTGTAAGTAAATTTTTATCTTCCAGATAAGCATTAAATAAGAATCTGACTATTTCTTTTGCTTTATTAGACATGCTCATAACACGTTCATGTTGATATAGATTCAGCCTCAGATATTTTTTTAAAGCCTTATGCATAATAATTATAGAGTCACTCATAATGATCAGTGATTTACCGCACTTCCTTACTTGTTCAATATTGGCAGGCTTAATTAGATTTATCGTTTCTTCACTATTTTTTATAAGGTCACTTACAACACAATTTATCATTTTTCTAATTATTTCATGACGCAAGCGATCATCTGTTAAATTACTCCATTTAGTCTTGACCTTTTCATAGTAAATATTAAACAAATTACAATTTCTTAATGCTTCAATATCAAGCAATCCAGCCCGTAAACCATCATCTATATCGTGATTGTTATAAGCAATCTCATCAGCAATATTTGCGATTTGAGCTTCAATTCCAGGCTTCTCTCCGTTAATAAAACGTTCGCCTAATTCACCAAGATTTGAAGCATTATTTTTTGAACAATGTTTAATAATACCTTCACGAGTTTCAAATGTTAGATTTAAACCAGGAAAACTCGCATAACGTTGTTCTAAAAGGTCAACAATTCTAATTGACTGCAGATTATGTTCAAAGCCACCAAATTCTTTCATGCATGCATTAAGGGCATCTTGTCCGGCATGTCCAAACGGAGTATGTCCTAGATCATGTGCCAAACATATTGCTTCTGTTAAATCTTCATTAACATTCAATGCTCGCGCTATCGTTCTACCAATTTGAGAAACTTCAATGGAATGTGTCAGGCGAGTACGAAACATATCACCTTCGTGGTTCACAAAGACTTGTGTTTTATATTCGAGGCGACGAAATGCTGAAGAATGAATGATACGATCTCTGTCACGCTGATACTGATTCCGATAAGAATCTTCATCATTCTTATGAATTCGCCCTTTTGATTTTTCTGGATGGGCAGCATAAGCAGCTAGATTATTTACCACCATTAACCCCTCATTCTAAAAAATGGTTAATCGTTTCCGTCAACGCCCTTTGTGTATAATCAGCTGTAATAGTAGCTTTACCTATATCATTCAGTAATATTAAATATAAAATGCCATTTCTGGATTTTTTATCGACTTTCATATTTTCTAGAATATCCTTGAGGATAATGCCTCTCGGAATTTTTATGGGTAATTTTGCCCGTTCTAATAATGCTTTTACTCTATCAACCCGCCCTTGATCTATTAAATCGAGACGCATTGACAAATCTGCCGCCATCAACATCCCACAGCCAACTGCTTCACCATGTAACCATCCTTTATATGACAATGCTGTTTCAATAGAGTGTCCGAATGTATGACCTAGATTTAATGTTGCTCGAATACCAGATTCCTTTTCATCTTCAGCAACGACTTCAGCTTTATTAGTGCATGAACGTTCAATAGTATATGTTAATGCTCGGCTATCTCTGCTCATAACCAATTCTATATTTTTTTCAAGCCATTCATAAAACTTCCTATCCCTTATCAATCCGTATTTAATTACTTCGGCGAGTCCTGCGGAAAATTCTCTTTCAGGCAATGTAGACAACACATTAGTGTCTGATAGAACTGCACATGGTTGATAAAAAGCACCAATCATATTTTTACCCAGTGGATGGTTTACTGCCGTCTTGCCACCGACGGATGAATCAACTTGTGCTAATAGTGTTGTCGGTATTTGAATAAACTTTACACCCCGTTGATAACACGCTGCCGCAAAGCCTGTTAAATCCCCAATCACTCCTCCACCTAATGCGATTAATGTGCAGGTCCGGTTATATTTCTTTTCTATCAAACATGTGATGATTAAATTTAAATTTTCTAGTGACTTAGTACTTTCACCGTCGGGCAGAATCAACACATCATGTTTTATATTATCTAAATTCTTTTCGATGTGTTTCAAGTATAATGGCGCAACATTTTCGTTGGTGATAATTAAAACTTGACTACTTGTAATATTTTTATTGAGCAATTTTTTATCAGACAAAACTGACTCACCAATATAAATGGGATATTTACGATCACCTAGGTCGACTTCAATGATTTTCATTATCTATCTGCTCTAAAATTTTCTGTATTATTTGCTTAGAACTTTTCTTCTCAGAGTCTATTATCTCATCTGCCATTTCAATATAAATAGGTTCTCTCTCCGCTAGAATTTTTCTTATTTGGATTAGACGATTATCGGTCTGTAACAATGGCCTATTTTTATCATCTGCTGTTCTTTTGAATAAGATTTCAGGACTAGACTTTAAATAGATAATATGTCCGTTATTCTTGAGTGTTTTTCTGTTTTCAGCTTTTGTAACAGCACCGCCACCTGTGGACAGTACTATATTATTCATTTGAGACAATTCATTTAATATCTGCGTTTCTCGTCTTCTAAAGCCTTCTTCACCTTCGATCTCAAATATTATTGATATTTTTACACCAGTACGCTTTTCAATCTCATGGTCAGAATCATAAAAGCTAACTGATAGATTTTTAGCTAATTGTCGTCCAATCGTAGTTTTTCCAGTCCCCATTGGCCCGATCAAAATAATGTTATTAGTATTTTTCACAATATATGATTTGATGAACTATTTTAATTTCATGAAAGGAAACAGACAACATAGGCTATATAAAAAAAATAAAGGATAAGTACGTTTATTAGCATACTCCCTTAAATGGTATAACGCTTAATATTGTTATTGGATATTAAGACTATCTTTCAATATTTTTGGTGTTATAAATATCAACAACTCACTCTTTGTTCTATCGATATCTGTTCTTTTGAATAAAAAACCTACATATGGAAGATCTCCGAAGAATGGCGTTCGAGAAATAGATTTTCTATCTGCTGAACTATACACACCACCAAGCACAACTGTTTCACCATTTTGAACTAAGACCTGCGTTTGTACGCTACGGGTATTGATCGCTGGGACACCTAATACAGTTGTACCACTAATCGTATCTTGATTTACCTCTAGGTCCATAATGATACGATCATCAGGTGTAATCTGTGGCGTAACACGTAAACTCAAAACTGCATCCTTGAAAGCGACAGTGGTTGCTCCACTTGAAGATGCTTCCTGAAAGGGAACCTGGACACCGGATGCGATAACAGCTTCATTTTGATTTGATGTGATTACACGAGGGCTAGCAATATCTTCACCACGACCCTCAGCTATTAATGCCGACAACTCTAATTGTAATAAGTAGGACCCTACTTTACCTATCGCTAAAGCTAAAGATGTAGCATCAGCAGGTAACGCTGGTAGATCTACAATAAAATTTTCCTCGGTGCCTGTTACGAATGACGTGCTACCACCAAAATTAGTTTTACCTGGCTTACCACCACCAATTAAAACTTGTGCGTTTCCATCGTCTCCAATAGTAGCTCGGCTCTCACCACTTTGTTTTGTGTTCTTACTATAACCAAACCGAACGCCGATATCCTTAGCAAAGGATTCATCAGCATTTACAATACGTGACTCAATAAGAACTTGCCTTACCGAAACATCTAGTTCAGATATTAAAGCCTTAACTGCTCGCAAACTACTCGCTATATCCTGAACAATTAGTGTATTCGTTCTAGCGTCGACTGAAGCATTACCACGTGAGGAGAGAAGATTATTTTCTTCCGCCTGAATAAGGCTCATTAAATCTGACGCATCTGCATAATTTATTTGTACAAACTCTGTAAGCAAAGGTGCCAATTCTTCAATTTGACGATTCGCCTCAAGTTCCTGTCGCTCACGCAATGCAAGTTCTTCTGTTGGCGCAACAATGATGACATTACCCAGTTTACGCATACCCAAGCCACGAGATGTCAAAATAATATCTAATGCTTGA
>CAJJDJ010000111.1 GCA_905182825.1 Thiotrichaceae bacterium UBA7359 | reverse complement strand
CAGCCTAAAAAGTTAGATAATGATTTTGGCATTAGATTTGACAGGTCATTTGTTGAACCTAGAAAAACTATAATGATGAATCAACTAGATGACAAACCAGCGATATTGAATCTGAAATTGAGCAATAAAGGATTAAAAGCATTTAATATCAATGGCAATGATTACTCTTATCATGTGAATGATAAGTATGTTTATCATGGTGCAGAAGGTGGAGAAGCTGTCTCTCAGCCAATTCCTGAAGCAGAGGAAGAGCCTAGAAGAAAAATAGCAATACCATTCGGTGTTTTGGTTGGTCTTTTGATAGGTGCAACAGCGATGTTTCAGTAAAATCTTCAAAAATATAAATATTTCTAACTATCGATGCATGTTCCTTCTATCCTAATCTGTTTCCCGACATGTCCAACCCCACCTCTAAACTTTGATTGTCCATTGCCAGTGTCAAAAGAAAATTTATGAGAATTTACACCATAAATGAACATCATAGAATCACTTCTGGCAATAATTTCTTGTTCTGATTTTACTAATAAAGTTAAACTGCCAGAATCCACATTTCCAAGAACGCTGTTAATCTCGACATCTTCATTAGTTATAGTTATGCGTAGTTTACCACCACGTATGTCAGTAGATCTTCCAGAACCTGTGATATAAGTCTTTTCTATAGTGCAATCATACGCTTCATAGATACCGTATATTTCAACCTCTTCGAATACTTCAATCTCATCTGCATGAATATGATGTGCTTGGTATAGAGATAGAAGTAAAATAATTAATGTATTTATTTTCATCATTAATACACTCATCCTCATACGCTTAAAATATAAACCCCAAAAAAGACTACATTGATTTAGAATGAGTCATTATGAATTCTTTTAATTTTTCATTATGGTTATAAGGTATATCACAACAAACATCACCACAAGGACATAAGTTAAAGTTGAATAATATCTGGGCGTTTAGTTTTTTTCAGATACGAGGTCAATATACGATAAGTATCGATATCAAACATCAAATTATTGTCTTCAAATAATTTTAGTTGCTCAAGTTGAATTTCATGTTGAATCGTACCTAGATAACACCAGTGATCAAACAAATGGATATCGGTTTTTTCCCTATCTGTACTGATCTCACGTATTCCTATTCGCCCTGCGTAAGGCCATGCTTGGTTTCGCTGTGGCAGGAGGGCCTGCATTAAACGGATGCGATGCTGCATTTCCGATTCCTGCCCTATACATGCGCCTCGACATCTTTTTAGCTGATAAGCGAAACATTTACCTTTGCCTGTCTCAAGCCCCAATAACTTTTCACAAAGTTGATGCTCTTTTGCTAGCTGCGATAATTTTTCTTTTGCTTTTTTACGGGTCTTGAACAAACCAAAATGGTTATCGATTTTCTGAGGATCTATGGTTTTTGCTGTATTTATAAAAGGTAATGAATGCTCACCATCTATATCCCAGTAAATTGTCACAAGCCTATGATAACGGCGCAATCGATAGTTATAAACAGGCAATTCTTTCTTAATCAACTTCGCTTCTAGCAGCAGAGCACCCAGTTCACCCGCAGTTTCGATACAATTAATTGAAGCAATATTCTGACTTATTTTCATCTCTTTAGTGTGTTGATGGTCGCTGGAAAAGTGAGACAGCACGCGTTCCCGCAAACGAACACTTTTGCCTACATATAGCAACAGACCTTTCTTATCATAGAACTGATAAACACCTGACTCACTAGGCACATTGTCGATCTGCTCCTCGGATATCAGAGATGGCAAGCTGGGTTTCTTTAGTAACTGGATAATTACTTTGTCTACATCTTCGGCATCCAATTGTGAGTAAAGAGCACACATAAAATCAAACAGCACCCGGGCGTCACCATAAGCCCTATGCCTAGCAGTGCATACGAGGCCATGTCTTTGCATGATGCTATCAAGGTTGTGACGTCGTTGATCAGGAAACAAGGTTCTGGATAGCTTCACTGTGCATAAAACAGATGCTCTAAACTTCATGCCGCAGCGTTTGAACTCATTCTTGATGAATCCATAATCGAATCTCGCGTTATGTGCGATAAAAACGAAGCCCGATAAACGCTCTAGGACTTCTTTACTGACTTTTTTGAAGGTCGGCGCAACACTAACCATGTCATTATTGATGCCGGTCAGATGTTGAATATGTTCAGATATCCAAGTTTCCGGATTAATAAGTGTTTGCCACTCAGAGACAAGTTTGCCGTCTTTCATTGTCAGGATAGCGAGTTCAGTAATACGGTCTCGAGTAGCATTACCCCCCGTCGTTTCTATGTCAACAAATGCAGTATCTTGTGCAAACATTCTCAGAGCCATGTTTTTATAATGTTTATAACGTTTTATTTATTAGAGGCGATTATATCACCAGCCCATAGTCCCCGGTTCGCCCTTGAACGGGCCAACTAAATTGGACGTCACCCAGCCGCCATAAAAATTGCCAGGTTGTGACGTAACTTTTTCACCATCCACATAGCAGGCATCCATAACATGTGCATAAAAAGCGACATGGTCTTTCAAAGCGATAAATATAGTTGTTGGTTTATGGTAAGCCCAGGCAACGTGAGTAAGTTGTCGGTTATTCGAAATTATATCAAAATAGTTTGCGATGCCTTTCCATTCACAAAAACTATTGTCTCTGGTTTCCTTTAATTTTTGCATGTCAATATCGGCTGGTGGTAGGTAATAGGTGGGGGGGTGACTAGTTTCGAGTACACATAATGCGGTTTTAGTGTCAGCCAAGACTTCTCCATTAAGTATGATATGAACACGTTTATCACAATGTCGCAGTGCTGGCGGTCGAGGGTAGTCCCAGACTGATTCCTGTCCAGGGTCGACTTTTTCTTTTTTTATAAATACTATCTGACTATCTCCTAAAAAATGATAAAGTGCTACAGCATGAGAATCATGATTAGCTCAGAATAAATTTTCTAATAGCTGATTAGAGGAATATTCACTCACGTATGCATTACTTTTATAAGTTTTGTATAGATAAGCATATATTGGACAGTCTTATTTCAATTCCAGTTCCGTATATATCTATTTCAATTATAATAATAAAAGCATCTAGGTGATTAATTAACTTGATTTACCTTTAATCCTACCGATTTAAATAAATATGATGCTATGAACTTTTTCTGGCTCAAAACTATGTAATGTATGAAATATTTTTTCTTTACGATCTTCATTACAATGACGATTAATAGTTTGGCTAGTGATGCATGACCTAATCTAATAAAAGCGTGTTCTATGGGTATTCGCACTTGATAGCACTAGCATAAATTACCAGCGACAAAATATAATACTATCGAAGATTGTAGTAGGCATAGAGGAGCGAGAAATGATGACCATATCCGCAATGTCGGATGACAAGTTTTTATAGATAATAATGAGCAGTCACTGATAGCCAATGTTTTCTATTAACACTTTGTCGTAACCGGAAAAGAATCAGAGTTATACTAGTTGGTAAAGACTATAAGGTTAAACTGGATAGGAACAAACCAGTATTAGCGAAAGAATTGTTTGCACTGATAGGTGGAATGCCAATGCGCCAGAACGAGATGCAGCAGGATGATTGAACTCGAAAAAATATTTACCAATCGTAAACAGCTTGTAAAGTATGTGAGCGAAATTAGTCCTTGGCTACAGAACATCAATGCTAGCTCGATTATGGGTGGCATTAGTCAGGCTGATCGACATTTGCAGGATATTGATCCGATTAAATATTGCCGTACACGTAATTTTCTTAACGGGAAGGTAACTAAGCTGTCACCGTATATTCGTCATGGCATTTTGACCCTCGACCGGCTACGTAATGAGGCATTGGCGCTGTGCAAGGATCCGGAACAGATTGAAAAATTTATTCAAGAGCTCGCATGGCGCGACTACTGGCAGCGTATTTACCAGCGACACCCAAAATATATCTGGGATGATATTGAGTCTTATAAGACGGGTTTCCAGGCGGATGAATACGAAGATGAGTTATCCGAAGATATTGCAACGGCGAATACGGGAGTCGCCTGTATTGACCAGTTCATCGAAACACTACTGCAAACTGGTTACATGCATAATCATACCCGTATGTATGTGGCTGCCTATGTTGTGCACTGGCGTAGAATCAAGTGGCAAGCTGGAGCCAAATGGTTTCTACATCACCTGATAGACGGAGATCCCGCCAGTAATAACTTCTCTTGGCAATGGGTGGCCAGTACCTTTAGCAATAAACCGTATATATTTAATTTGGATAATGTGCGCAAGTATGCGCACGCAGAAATTAACACAAACTCCACTGACAATGCAGTGCTGGATGACAGTTATGAAACTCTGACTCTTAGTCTGTTCCCGAATAAAGGAATGAAACAATGACAGCGCTGGTCTGGCTTCATGAGGATGCCTTACGTCAGGATCATCCGGTATATACAGCAGCAGGCGAAGATGTCATTAGCTACTTTTTCTGGGATGAAAATTATCTGCAGGAAATGGACTACGGCTTTAAGCGGTTGGTTTTCATCTATGAAACCCTATGCGAACTTCCGGTGAATATTATCCATGGCTCAACCGTAGAGGGTCTGTCCAAACTCGCGGAAAATCAGAGCTGCGAAAAAATTTATATTCCGGCAACGTCAAATCCGGTACTACAAGAAATAATCGCTGAACTGCAACATCGCTTGCCCGTCGTCGTCGTTGAAGAAACTCCTTTTGTGTCGCTGACCAAAGATTTAGATATAAAGCGTTTCTTTCGTTACTGGAAAAAGGCTAAAAAACTGGCGATGCAACCTACGGACTCCTGATGCATAGGTTTGTACTTAAGCAAGGCAATACTTAAACTAGACTTATGAAACGAATAGCTATCATCGGTGCTGGAATGGCCGGCCTGACTCTTGCCAATGAGCTCAAGGCGTTCGCTGACGTGCAGGTCTATGAAAAATCAAAAGACTATGGCGGACGTATGTCGACTCGGTGCAGGAACAACTATCAGTTTGATCATGGCGCACAATTCTTCATCGCCAAGACCCCGGCTTTCAAGGAATTCCTACAGCCCTTTATTCAGAAAGACTTGGTGGTTCGTTGGGATGCTCGTTTCGTTGAATTAACCGGTAATGAGGTGACATATCGCTGGACATGGACCGATGAAGTGCCTCATTACGTCATAGCACCTTCTATGAATTCGCTTGGTAAGGCCATGGCAAAGGATTTGTCTATGCAGTTGGAAACGCATGTTAATGAAATAAAAAAAACAGGGCAGCGATGGCAACTGACTGACAGAGAAGGGAAGGTACTCGGCAGTTATGAATGGGTTATATTGGCAATCCCAGCCAAACAGGTTATTGAACTAGTTCCGAATGAATACAAATTTAAAAAAGAGGTCGCAGAAAAAAACATGAATGCATGCTATTCATTGATGCTTGGCTTTAAAGAAGCACTGCCATTGGAGTGGGATGCGGCACTCGTTAAAGAGACTGATATTAGCTGGATATGTAATAACCACAGCAAACCCGGCCGCTCCAGTCACTACTCGCTCCTGATTCATTCAACAAATCAATGGGCTGAAGAAAATATTGAGTTGGATAATGAAGCAGTAAAAAAATTTCTCATACAAGAAACTAGTACTGTCATTCAACAGGACGTGTCGGTTGCAGAGCATATTGATCTGCATCGTTGGCGCTATGCGAATATACAGAAACAGTATGGTGACAGATCTTTCGTCGACAATACCAATAGGCTCGCTGCTATCGGTGACTGGTGTATTAAAGGCCGGGTCGAATCAGCCTTTCTTAGTGGACTAGATGGTGCAGCAAAATTAAAACAACTACTCTGAATTAGAAATTAACATCAATAGAGTCACAAAATTAATGCGGACGTTTACAGCACAAGCATATGCGGCTACCGCATCTAAAAAGTCATTCGCAAAACTATTGAAAGATATTAGGAGTGTGCATAGTAAAAGTAAGTTTTTCATATTAGCCATCATTATTTATATTTTGGACTACAATAAATACTACTCTTTGTTTGATGCGTTTAATGCAGGAAGCTTCGGTTTATCAGCTTGGTATCTTGCGAGGATTAACTATTAATCAGGTTCGTTCCAACTGAAGACTTTCCCAACTTGAAATACAACTCTTCCTCCTTTTTTGTAATGCCATATTACCAATATGCCCCCGTCTATTTTCTGAGGTTCACCAAGTATCCTTCGTACAGCATTTGGTTTTATGCCAGTGGCTAACTTCCTCCAATTAGCTATAGATTCCCAACCATCATCAGTGACTACGGTTTTTTTTCATTTGCACCCACTAATTCATCGGCAAAACTATTGAAGGATATTAGGAATATGCATAGTAAAATTAAAAGTTTCATATTAGTTACCATTATTTATATTTTGGACTACTCTTAATACTACTCTTTATTTGATGTGTTTAATGCAGGAAGCTTCGGTTTATCAGCTTGGTCTTTGGGGAAATAATCTACAATGACTTTCAAAAAATCATACAACCAACATTGTTGTCTGGTACATTGGGGCTAGTTACTAGAATAGCTGAACACATTACTACTTAGGGTAAACAGTAGTGTAAGCAATTAGTTAATCTAAAGATGGGAAAGACTAATATTCGACATAAGTATTTGATAAATATGGTGGGCCCGGGAGGACTCGAACCTCCGACCAATGGATTATGAGTCCACTGCTCTAACCAACTGAGCTACAGGCCCTATTTTATAAAGATAAATTTTAGGTATCTAGAAAAGTTTTAAGCTCATCTGATCGAGAAGGGTGACGTAATTTTCGTAATGCCTTGGCTTCAATCTGACGAATACGCTCACGTGTCACATCAAATTGCTTACCAACTTCTTCTAAAGTGTGATCGGTATTCATATCAATTCCAAAACGCATTCTTAAGACCTTTGCTTCTCGTGCTGTAAGTCCCTCAAGTGCATCACCTGTGGTTCTTCTTAATCCTTCAAAACCAGCCGAGTCATTCGGTGCTTGCATATTAGCATCTTCGATAAAATCACCAAGATGTGAATCCTCATCATCACCAATCGGTGTTTCCATGGAGATTGGTTCTTTTGCAATTTTTAAAACTTTACGTACTTTTTCTTCTGGCATTTCCATGCGTTCTGCAAGTTCTTCAGGCGTTGGCTCACGACCCATCTCCTGAAGTACTTGTCTTGAGATACGATTTAACTTGTTGATGGTTTCAATCATATGAACAGGAATTCGAATAGTTCTGGCCTGATCTGCGATAGATCGTGTAATAGCTTGACGAATCCACCAGGTGGCATAAGTTGAAAATTTATAACCGCGCCGATATTCAAATTTATCAACTGCTTTCATTAACCCGATATTACCTTCTTGAATTAAGTCAAGAAAAAGCAAACCACGATTTGTGTATTTTTTTGCAATAGAAATAACGAGCCTCAAATTTGCTTCAACCATTTCTTTTTTAGCTCTGCGTGCCTTAGCCTCGCCTATTGATATATTACGATTGATTTCTTTAATTTCAGGAATATTTAATAATGCATCTTCAAAGAGAATAGCTAATTTCTTCTGTATCTTCAGAATTTCTTCTTGATGCTCTTTGAGTTTTTCTACATAAGGTTCTTTCTTTTTTAAAATACTCTTGATCCACTTGAAATCGGTTTCATGGCCAGGAAAACTATTAATAAAGTCTTTACGCGGCATTTTTGCTTCTTTTACGCAAAGTTCCATAACACGTCGTTCCGCAATACGAATACGGTTAACCAAGTCGCGTAAATTACTTGTTAATATTTCAATAAATTTTGGTGCGAGACGAATTTCAAGGAACCACTGTGCTAATTTTTTTTCATGGACGTAGGTTTTGCTATTATCTTTTCCATAGCGTTTAACAGCTTTAGTATATTTTTGATGCAGTTGTTCAATTTTTTCAATGTGTTCCCTTACATCCTCAGGTGTGAGTGCTGGTATCTCTACTTCTTCTTCTTCTTCATCTGAGTTTACTTCAGTAGGGTTAGATACTTTTATACCTTCATCAGGATATTCTTCAGTGTCATTGAAACCAATTATGGTGTCACTGAGTTTCATTTTTTCACCAACAATTAATTTAAAAGCATCAAGTAAAGTAATGACTGTTCCCGGATAGCTAGATAGAGCTGCTAAAATCTGATGTATCCCTTCTTCGATACGTTTTGCTATTCTAATCTCACCTTCTCGCGTCAATAGATCAACGGTACCCATTTCGCGCATGTACATTCTGACGGGATCTGTTGTTCGACCAAATTCATTTTCAAGACTAGCTAATGCGGCTGCAGCTTCGGCTGCCGCATCTTCATCAGGTACATCTGTATTATCAGTGATCTGGCCATCAAGATCGGGAGGAGTTTCATACACCTTAATACCCATATCATTGATCATATTGACAATATCTTCAATTTGTTCTGGTTCTACTATGCCATCTGGAAGATGATCGTTAACTTCACCATAAGTGAGAAAACCCTGCTCTTTACCTTTGGCAATCAGTACCTTTAGGAGTGATTTTTCGTCTTCCTTAAATGCTTTTTCTACTGTTTCTACTTTATCCATGGGGAGTTTGGCTCGATATTTGCTATATGTTTATTTTATAAATGAGTTATAACTAATTGATTAATAACAAACATTTTTTCAGGCTGATCATTAAATCCTAACATATCAAATAAAAATACGCTAGGAAACACTATCAATTATTGCTATCAATCGAGGCCTGATTTCTGGATATTTCGATATCGGGACTTTTGTTCATCAGTTAGCTCTGATGGGCTATTTATCCCTTTCAATAGTTCAAATTCTTTCAAATTTGATTTAATTAAGCTCTTGATAGCATCAAGAAAAACCTCAGTTGTCACCTCAATTTCATTAAATACTGCTTCTTCGGAGGATAGTTCTTGTAAGCGTCGTTCAAATTTTGTGTCACGCCAGTTCTCCAAGATTCCACCCAAAGTTATATTGGGTCTACTTTGTATAAATTCAATCAGCTCACACAAAAATATTATTCCATGAGAAGGAAAACTATTAAGAGACTCTGCTGTATCAATCTCTACAGCTAATGAAGGTTTATGTAACAGAGAGCGAACTATCCAACGAATCTTTTCAATACCTTTATTTTCTTCGGTGATTTGTTTTTTAAGAGGTTTTTTAGAGCTTGTAGCCGGGGTTACTTCCAAAAGTCGTTTCTCGATATCTTCTGCTTCGTAACGCGTAATTTTGCTAAGCTCTTGTACAAGAATATCTTTAAATGGGTCAGAGGGTAATTTATTTAGATAAGGCAATGCCTTACTTACCATTTCTGAACGACCTTCAAGACTTTTAATATCGATATTTTTATGTAAAGAATTGAATAGAAAATCTGATAAGGGTAAACGCATGTTTGCATCGAGAAAGGACTCTTTACCATGGCTACGTACGAAAGTATCAGGGTCTTCGCCTTCTGGTAAAAACATAAAATAAACTTGTCTACCGTCACGGATTAATGGCAACGCATTTTCTAAAGCACGCCAAGCAGCTTTTTTACCCGGTTCATCTCCATCAAAGCAAAAGATCAATTTACCTGTTACTCGAAACATCTTATTTAGATGTTCAGGCGTTGTTGCTGTACCTAAACTGGCTACAACATTTCGAATGCCGAATTGAGCGAGGGCGATCACATCCATATAACCTTCCACAATATATAAACTATCGAGACTTTTTACTACTTTTCTAGCTTGATATAGACCATATAATTCACGGCCTTTATGAAAAATGGGCGTTTCTGGAGAGTTTAGGTATTTTGGTTTGTCATCGCCCATTACTCTACCGCCCATAGCGATCGCACGACCGCGTTGATCTCGAATCGGAAAAGTAAGACGATTTCTGAAGCGATCATAGTAACCACCATGCTCATTTTCTATGATAGCACCAATCTTAAGTAACCTTTTCATAGACTCATCTGAATCTCCCAATTCAGTAATTAGATTGTTCCAACCAGGAGGAGCGAACCCCAATTCATATTCAGCAGCAATTTCACCGCTTATACCACGACCTTTCAAATAGCTGATGATGCTGTCTGCTTTAGGGTGATTTCTGAGTTGTTTTGAATAATAACCAGTAGTGATTTCCATCAGCTCATATAGCTCACTGGATTTATTATTAGTATTTAGTGCATGAGAAGCATCACGTGGTATCTCAACACCAGCACGGGAAGCAAGATCTTCAATTGCTTCTATGAAATCCATATGCAAATATTCCATGAGAAAACTTATTGCAGTGCCATTAGCACTACAACCGAAGCAATGGTAAAATTGTTTTTGCTGACTTACTGTAAAAGAAGGAGTTTTTTCATCGTGAAATGGACAACAAGCTTGATGGTTTAGACCAGCTTTTTTAAGTGGAACATACGCGTCAACTATATCGACTATGTCAATTCGAACGAGTAGTTCATCGATGAAATTTTGAGGGATTCTTCCAGCCATAATTGAATCTAGTATAAACAGCGCATAGTATTTCAGCGACTGTTGCTGGAACTTATTTTGTTAAAAATTGAGTTTAGACTTAATTAATTTGCTAACTTTACCCATATCCGCACGACCTTGAAGTTCTCTTTTGATAATACCCATAACTTTACCCATATCTTTTATTGATTCTGCACTGCTTTTCGAAATTGCTTCTTCAATTAGTATATCTATCTCTTCATCAGATAATTTGGTAGGTAAGTAAGTATCAATGATATCTAATTCAAACTCTTCAATTTTGACTAAATCGTCACGTTTGGCGGCCTTAAATTGGCTAATGGAGTCACGATGCTGTTTAGCCATTTTATCAAGGATGACTATGACTTGTTCATCATTTAATTCAATTCGTTCATCAACTTCTTTTTGTTTGAATGCCGCTTGTATCAGACGAAGAGCCCCAAGGAGGGTTTTGTTTTTGCTGCGCATAGCAGCCTTGACATCGTTACTAATGTTGGATTTGATATCAGCCATGGCTGATTAATGAGAACCTGAAGAAGCTTCTTAAAATGGACGGATTCGATGCAGGACGTTTCTGGACGCCTGTTTTTGTGAACGTTTAACTGCTGCTGCAGCTTTACGTTTACGAACCTGTGTAGGTTTTTCATAAAATTCACGGCGATGTACATCAGCAAGAGTACCCGCTTTCTCGCATGCGCGTTTAAATCGTCGCATTGCTATATCAAATGGTTCATTGTCTCTTAACTTAACTGAAGGCATAGTATTTGTTTTCCTTAAGTCCTTTGCTCTATTGGGAAAAGCCGGTCATTCTAGTACGAATGAATGAAATTGCAATCCAATAATAATAAATATACGGAAAATTAAAATAAATGCAGGTATTAGGTATAGAAACCTCATGTGATGAGACGGGTATAGCAATATATGATTCTGAAGTGGGACTTGTTGCTCATAACCTTCATAGTCAGGCTAAACTGCATGAGGAGTATGGAGGTGTAGTGCCTGAGTTGGCGTCACGTGACCATATCCGTAGAGTCTTGCCATTAATTACGCAAACGGTCACAGAGGCAAAAACCGACCTTAAATCACTAGATGCCATTGCATATACAGCGGGTCCGGGTCTAATGGGGTCATTACTTGTGGGTTCTGCGATAGGACGTAGTTTGGCCTATTCATTGTCGGTACCGGCTATTGGAGTGCACCATATGGAAGCGCATTTATTAGCACCCATGTTGGAAGAAAACGTACCCGATTATCCATTTCTGGCATTACTAGTCTCAGGTGGACACACGATGATTGTGAATGTAACTGAAGCTAGTAAATATGAAATTCTTGGTGAGTCGGTAGATGATGCTGCTGGAGAGGCCTTCGATAAAACCGCTAAATTATTGGGTTTACCTTACCCCGGAGGTCCAGTTTTGTCAGCATTAGCTGAAAAAGGTGATAGTAAACGTTTTTTATTTCCGCGGCCCATGACAAATAAACCTGGCCTGAATTTCAGCTTCAGTGGATTAAAAACATTTGCTATGAATACCATTAAAGCTGAATCGTCTGATGAGCAAACCCGGGCTGATATTGCCCGAGCATTTGTCGATGCAGTAGTGGACACATTTGTCATTAAATGTCGTCGCGCCATTAAAGAAACAGGATTAAAGCGATTAATTGTAGCCGGTGGTGTTAGTGCGAATACGCAATTACGAGCAGGGCTTATTGAATTGATGCATGAATTTAATGGTAAAGCTTATTTTCCACGCGCTGAATTCTGTACAGATAATGGGGCAATGATTGCTTATGCTGGTTACTTGAGAATCAAATCTGGTCAAACTGAGTCACTCAACTTTAAAGCCAAAGCAAGATGGCCATTAGAGTCATTGTGATTTAATATTTGCGTCTTATTTTTTCTTTTTTCCTAGCTTGTCTTCTCTTCCGGTCATTAAATTTCTAATATTAGATCGATGTCTCCAAAGTAATAAAACGACCATTATACTATTGGGAATCAAGATGTTGACACTTTTTAATATTAGCCAAGTATAAAGCGGTGTTAGCAGCGAGGCAATTAGAGCCGCAAGAGAAGAATAACGAAATAGGAAAGCAGTAAGCCCCCAAGTGGCAACATAAGCGAGTCCCAATAGCCAGTGCAACGCAAGAAGAGCGCCAATCAATGTCGCTACTCCCTTACCACCTTTAAAATTAAAAAATATAGGAAAGAGATGTCCTAGTAAGGTAGCAAGCCCACAAAGAGAAATTATCAATTCAGAACTGCCAAAAAATTTAGCGAGTAAAACTGGGATAACACCTTTTAATACATCACCAGTAAGAGTAAGAATTGCAAGTTTTTTCCCATGTAAACGCATCATATTTGTTGCGCCGGGATTCCCCGACCCTTCGTTTCGAGGGTCATCAAGACGGAAGAGCTTACAGATAAGAATGGCTGACGCGATTGAGCCTATAAGATACGCAATAGTGACGAGGATTATAGGAGTGAAAATGGCCATGACATCTATTTTTTTATCTTAGTTTTAAGTTGTAGATTCAGTTATTAATAGAATGTCTGTCTAGTATGTAGAGTTGTGCTCAACCAAACGGTTATACTACCCAAGATCAAACTAAAAATCGTTAAAAAAAATATAAGCATTATGGATATAATTTATCTCAGAGATCTCAGGATCAATACAGTTATTGGAATATATGATTGGGAACGTAGGATGAAACAGACCATTATTCTTGATATAGAAATGGGTACAGATATTCGTAAAGCCGCTAATAGTGACAATATTGATAACACCTTAAATTATAAGGCAGTTGCAAAAAGGTTGATAAAGTTTGTTGGCGACAGTGAGTATGAATTAGTAGAAGCTTTGGCAGAAAAAATTACAGAAATCATCATGACAGAGTTTGATGTTCCTTGGTGCCGACTTTCACTCAATAAAAAAGGAGCTGTTCGAGGAGTCAGGGATGTTGGCGTCATCATTGAACGTGGTCATAAGAAATGATGATGACTCAGGTTTATCTGGGTATAGGTAGCAATATTGATCGTGAAATAAATATTCGTGATGGTCTGTTAAAAATACAGTCATCCTATGGCGAGTTAACACAATCTCCTGCATATGAAACTGGAGCATTTGGTTTTGAAGGTGATGATTTCTACAATTTGGTTGTAGGATTAAAAACTAATCTTTCTATTCATAAATTAGCTTATGGCTTACGCGAGATTGAATTTGAATTTGGACGAAGTCGGGATGAAACTCGATATTCTTCACGTAAACTTGATCTAGATCTCTTGTTGTTTGGTGACGAAGTAAATGAAAAATATCATGTACCCAGATCTGATATCACAGAATTTGATTTTGTTTTAAAACCGCTCAGCGATATAGCTCCAAACTTTAAACATCCAGTGACGGGCCATACTATGACTCAACTATGGAATAAATTTGATTCGTCTAGAGAAATCATAAGACAAACTCCTGAGCAATTCAGATTATGATTTACATAGTTTGTTCTGAAGATTCTATGACTGAAAGACTTGAGACTAAAAGTCACGAGTGATTGACTGTGAAACTACAAATAAAAATCTGCATAGTGGCAACAGAATTTTGCAATACTCATGCTAAAGCTATATGTGGTGATTGCATGATGCAAGGTATAAGTCATAGCAATATAGATGTGATGAAATCATTAACTAAGGTTGTTTTTCTGCGGTTTGATTTTGATCATAGGAATGTAAAAAAACCTTAATGGAACGCTGAGTTAGTTTAGTAGAGGTTGCAAATAATTTGAGAGAGCTCTATCTTATAGTCAGTGGATATGAAATTGTATGACTTTCATTTTAGATGATGAAGTTGATGGTGAGCGAATCAATGGCAAAAGCACTTAGACTATCTCCAATGATTCCGATGTGTTATTAACTGATATTTTCATACTAGGTCAGAACGAGTGATTAGAGCGGAGTATTTTATTTCTGATGATAAAGTTTATCTGTCAATTGCTGTTAATTAAGATTATGCAGAGATTAGAATAATGAAACCCATACGAAGTGAAGCTTCATTAAAAATAGACATTAGCTTATTTTATAAACTAATTTTTTTGGGTCTCATTGTTTCTTTAGGTGCTTGCAAACAATATATGACAACAAAGAGAGTGAATAATATTGAAGCTGCGGTGACTAGCTATGATGTGGCGATGCGCTGGGCACAATATTCGGAAGCATATGCATATCATGTTTCTCCCGATGGCATCCGACCGTTTACAAATTTAGATTTATTAGAAGAACTTAGTGTGACCGGGGTGAAGGTCATAGAAAAAACCCTTAACTCAGAAAACACTGAAGCAGTTGTAAAAATAGAGATCAGTTATTATTTTAAAGATGAGGGAACAATCAAAAAGCTTAAACTTCAGCAGCGATGGTGGGTTAAAGAAGAAACGAACCAGTGGTTTATTGACGGGGACTTTCCAAAATTCTGATCATTTTTATGAATATAATGTTCTCCCACCGTCAATATTAAGGACTTGACCGGTGATGTAATCCGCATCTTGAATTAAAAATAGAACAGCTTTTGTTATGTCTTCTAAATTACCTGTTCTCTTCATCATTGTTTCATCCAATATTTTGTTCTTTTTTTCTTCATCCATGTCATCGGGCCACAAAATTATCCCAGGCGATATAGCGTTTACACGAATAGATGGAGCCATTTCTTTTGCTAAAGATTGAGTCAGCATTATTAGTCCAGCTTTAGTTATGCTATATATGGAGTGACTTCTTAATGGTCTGTTTGCATGTATGTCAGTTATATTAATAATACAGCCTTTATTTAAACGTAGTGATTCTGCCGCTAACTGAGATAAAAAAAGAGGGGCCTTAAGGTTAGTATTCATTAATTCATTCCACTGTTGACTATCTAATGAAGCCAGAGGTGTTGCGTAGTAAGCTGAAGCGTTATTAATCAAGACGTCTAGACCACCTTTAAAGTCAAGCGCAGCATCGATCAAAGCTGAATAATATTTTTTATGTTCAAGATCAGCTTGAATCATAATGGCAGAGTCACGCCGGATTCCATTCAGTTTTCCTATCAGTTCATGCGCTTCTCTACCAGAACTATTATAGTGGATAATGACATTCATGCCGGTAGAATGAAGTCGTTCCGTTATTGCTGCACCTATACGTTTAGCAGCTCCAGTTATCAAAGCAGTCTTGTTTATCACGATTTATTATGTCATTTAATTCTTATGTTGAATCATTCTACAAACAGAATAACATGAAGAAATTATGACACAATCGAAACTTATCAAGGCGGAATCAACTTTGCCTGTCCCTGATCAGCATGCACTCATTCAAAGTGAAAAGCTAATCAACCGCATTAAAGAATCTATACATATGCAAGGTGGCTCAATTAGCTTTGATGAATACATGAAACTTGCTCTATATGAACCTGGATTAGGTTATTACAGTGCTGGCAGCTATAAGTTTGGTGCAGAAGGTGATTTCGTGACTGCTCCAGAATTATCACCGATCTTTTCACAGTGTTTGGCAAATCAATGCGAGCAGATATTAAACGACCTTGGTGCTGGTACTATTCTGGAATTGGGTGCAGGCACAGGTGCTATGGCCAGAGACATATTACTAGAACTAGAAAAGCAGAATTCGTTGCCTGAACAATACATGATTCTTGAAATCAGTGCAGATCTAAAACAGCGACAACAGTACAATCTAAAAGAAACTATTCCACACCTCTTTGATCGCATGGTTTGGTTAGATACTCTGCCAGAGAAAGGGATCACTGGTGTAATTCTTGCCAATGAGGTACTAGATTCATTACCTGTGAAGCGATTTAAAAAGACGTCTACTGGTTTTAAAGAAATGAAGGTTGGATTGGGCGACAACCAATTTGTCTGGGTTGACAGTTACGCGGAAGGTGAACTACTTAAAAATATAGAAGGATTAGAAAATAAGTTATCAATATTATTTCCTGATAATTATATCTCTGAGATTAATACTCAGCTTGTACAATGGTTAAATGGTTTAAAGAAAGTATTGAATAAAGGTGTGATGATATTTATTGATTATGGTTACTCGGCTCCAGAGTATTATCATCCTGAAAGAATGGATGGTAGTTTGTTGTGCCATTATAGGCATCGAGTGCATGCAGATCCATTTTATAATATCGGCTTACAAGACATAACATGCTCCGCTAACTTTAGCGCGCTAGCCGAAGGTGCTGACTCAATAGGTTTTCATGTTAATGGTTATACAAATCAAACCTATTTTCTTTTTGGTTGTGGTCTTGAGAAACTACTTGCAAACATGGATGAACTTGGTATCAAAGAGCAAACTCAAATAGCACAGCAAGTACGAATATTAACTATGCCAGAAGAAATGGGAGAACGCTTTAAAGTTATGGCACTTACAACTGAGTATGATAATAATTTGAAAGGGTTTGCGTTAATGGATCAGCGTGTTCGCTTATAAATTAAAAATATTCTTGCAGAAATGCATAGCAACATTAATTTCACTATTCTTATTGTCCTCATGTAATAAAGATATCGTAAGAAGGAGCGAACCTGTTGAAAATATTACTAGTGCTACAGCAATAGCAAAAACGGATATTGATAATGTCCTTGATTTTCATATTAGAGAAACGCAACGATTATTAAAAGAACTAATGCTCAAACTCTATAAACGTAATCCACGTGAGCTTAAAAAGAATGATCTTAAATTGCCGCAAGAACATATTGTTAGACTATTTGAATTAGAACACACTTGGGATTTCCCAGAATTCAAAGGTAATTATGATATTAATATTATTAATTTAACATTTTCTGATAGATATAAGGATGATCGAGTTTTTTCATTTATTGCTGGTTTAACATCTATGATTATGAAATCCTATAATTATCAATCAGAATTCTATATGTTCGATTCAGTTGACCCACAAAAACTTTATAATGCAGCCCGAAATATCGAGATTGCTGTATGGAAACTAGGCCATAACGTTGATTCAAGTGGAGAGCTATTCTTATATAGTAACTCACTAGTTACAGAAGAAGTCGTCAATCTGAGCTATGAAAGACTATGTGGTAAGCTCATCGCAACACAGGATAATATTGCGAAAATTATTGCTAATAAAAAAAATCGGAAAATAACCTCGGTTATACAAAGCATGGCATCAGCAATATTTTTACCCATATAACATTTCTTATATTCATATGATATAAAACATTGGAACTAATACAACTCATTATTATTGCATTAATTCAGGGTGTTACTGAGTTCTTGCCTGTCTCAAGTTCAGCACATTTAATCCTTGTCCCTTTATTATTAAATTGGCAGGATCAAGGTCTAGCTATAGACATTGCGGCTCATTTTGGAACTCTGTTTGCAGTAGTGTTTTATTTAAGAAAAGATGTTTTACGCATATTAATTGCTGGAATCGACTCATTAAGAAATAAACAAGCAAAGACTCAAGACAGTAGATTGTTTTGGTATTTAGTTATTACTAGTTTGCCAGTATTAGCAGCAGGTTTTTTATTAAGAGATTTCGTTTCAGTCTATTTACGAAACCCTTTAATTATTGCTTACGCATCTATAGGTTTTGGTTTGTTACTTTGGTACTCGGATGTGACAGGAAAACGGCTACGGCAGATAGAGTCTATTAATCTGCGTGATGCAATTTTAATTGGTTTAGCGCAAGCATTGGCATTATTACCCGGCACATCACGTTCAGGAATAACAATGACTGCTGCCTTGATGTTAGGGCTTGATCGAAAAAATGCAGCGCGGTTTTCATTCTTGATGGCTATGCCGATTCTATTGGTTGCTGGTTGTAACGAAGTTTTAAAAGTAGTTACTTCAGAATTAAACATAGACATATTTAACTTTGCTATAACGATATTGTTTTCTGCTGTAAGTGCATTTTTGAGCATTCATGTTTTTATGAAATTTATGGACAAAGTTGGAATGCTACCGTTTGTGATTTATCGAGTGACTTTAGGTGGTATTTTGCTGTTTCTTTTTATCTAGCCGAGTTGGATTAGTACTTTTTAAATTGATAAATCACTTATGGTCTAATGATTATAAAATCACAGTTACTGAGATTAAAAAATTATTTTTTTATCTATACATTCAAATAGTAAGTCTATTAATTTCTTTGTCAGAAGAAAATGACCGTATTAGTTGAATTCTATTGTTCTATTCTGTAATAAAAGATAGTCGTAAATATAATATAAATATTTTTATCAATTACCTTATTGATGGTAACTGGTTGACATATGTCTTATGTTCTCTATACGTTTATTTTTAATTTCTTGACCAAGAGCTTTTCCCTCTAGTCCTTGATTTTGTAATGTAAGGGTAATAACTTCATTAGCAACCTTAAATGCTTTCTGAAAATATTTTGCTTGGGGATATTCTCTGTCTTCAAAACCAGCACGACCTTTTGCGTCGGCTTCACAGGCGATTAGAAATTGTTCGAAACGTTTAGTTCTTCTGAAGGCGTCGAGTTGTTCGAGCTTTTTTAATATTGTTTCAGGCTTCATTTCTTGTATACGATGGCAGTCGAGATGAAACTTTGAAACATTCACGGCAAGATCGCGATATCTTTTTGGTATCCGGTAACGATGACAAAGTTTGTCTATGATTTTCGCGCCACGTTCTTCGTGCCCATGGTGGGCGGGCAGCTTGTCTTTTGATGTGGTTCCCTTGCCAAGGTCATGGACTAGTACAGCAAATCGAACCATCGGATCATTTGATAGGCGGGCTGACTGATTTAGACTCATAATAGTGTGTAGCCCCGTATCAATCTCAGGATGAAACTCTTTTCTTTGTGGAATACCAAACAGAGCATGTATCTCGGGGAATAGTTTTTTTAATGCGCCACAGCGTTGTAATGCCAATATAAAGCGTACTGGATATTTTCCGGATAAAGCTTTTTCTAGTTCCGTCCAAACACGTTCAGGAACCAGATATTCTAATTCATCTGATTTAGAGATGTCTTCCAATAATGTCATTGTTTCCGGTGCAATTTTGAAGCCTAGGCTAGCTGCAAAACGTCCAATACGTAATACACGAAGAGGATCTTCAACAAAAGCCGGAGAGACATGTCGCAATATCTTTTCTTTTAAATCTTCTAAGCCACCGTAAGGGTCAATAAGGACACCATGTTTATCTTCCGCGATAGCATTGATAGTGAGGTCTCTGCGCTGTAGGTCATCTTCCAGTGTGACGTCGGGAGATGTATGAAATGTGAAACCTTTGTAACCTCTACCGGATTTTCGTTCTTTGCGGGCTAAAGCATATTCTTCTTTTGTTTCAGGATGAAGGAAAACAGGGAAGTCTTTACCAACAGGTTTGAAGCCTTTATCCAGCATTTTTTCTGGTGTCATACCTACGACAACCCAATCTCGATCTTTAATTGGAAGATGTAACAATTTGTCACGTACGGCTCCTCCAACTAGGTAAGTTTGCATATGAATATTTTATATATGAGGAATATGAATAACTAAATTATCTTCGCGTTCTACTACGATATTTTATATAGCTAGATCTATAAGATATGTTATTTAAGTATTGGGGTACGATACTTTCTATTGTTGAGGTCTTAATCTGATAGCGAGCGAAATCATCACATTCACAAAGGCTATCTATTTTCGCTGAAAGATAATTGTCTGTTGAAAAGGGTTTTCCCGGTACGAAATCAAAAATAGTCGCCTGTATTCGAGATAACACATCATTTAAAGAAATAATTTTTCGCTTTAAACCTAATGTATCTGCGGTGAAGCTAACAAGCTCTTTTAGAGTATAAATATGTGGTCCACATAATTGAAATTTTTT
>CAJJDJ010000110.1 GCA_905182825.1 Thiotrichaceae bacterium UBA7359 | reverse complement strand
GGATGGATATAGAAAATTTATACTTAAAGGAAAAGTACTTGAATCAGAAGGTATTTGTTCTTTTTACTTTTCTCCACATGACAAGAAGCCATTGCCTGCTTTTATGCCTGGTCAATATTTAACTTTTAAAGTCAATATTCCGGGTCAAACGAAACCAATCACACGGTGTTATTCTCTATCTGATAGTCCAAACCATTCTGATTATTACAGAGTAACGGTAAAAAGGATTCCTCCTCCACGCGATAACCCTGAGCTTGATGGTGGATTAATGTCAAATTACTTTCATCGTGAATTACAAGAAGGAGATATCGTCGATGTAAAGGCACCGTCAGGACAATTTTTTCTAGATACTGCACATATGAATCCAATAGTTCTAGTTGGTGGTGGAGTCGGTGTAACGCCTGTTTTGAGTATGTTGAATTATCTGGCGAGCTCAGGTCAAAAAAGGGAAGTCTGGTTTTTTTACGGAGTTCGTGACAGTAACGAGCATATAATGCTAGATCATATTAATAACATTGATAGAGAAAATGATAATATCCATGTGCAGACATGTTATAGCCGTCCGCTTACTTCAGATGTTTTGATTAAACATTATCATCATAAAGAACGAGTAAGTGTTGATTTATTTAAAAGTGTACTGCCTTCCAATAACTTTGATTTTTATCTTTGTGGTGCGCCTCCAATGATGCAATCGATAGTCCATGACCTTAAAGAGTGGGGAGTGTCTGATAGCAAACTTCATTTTGAAGCTTTCGGCCCCGCCACAGTAAAGAAGGTCGCGTCGGAAGATTCACATAAAGTGAAGCTTGTTTCAAAAGTATCAGTTAAGTTTAAGAGATCTAATAAAGAGTTGGATTGGGATGGAGCATCATCATCTATATTAGAGTTTGCAGAATCTATGGGAGTAGCACTTGAATCAGGCTGTCGTTCTGGCAATTGTGGTGCTTGTGCGCTTCCTGTGCATAAAGGAGAAGTAGAATATTTCTCACCCCAAGGAGCTACTATAGAGGAAGGCGAATGCTTGACATGCATTTCAACACCGAAATCAGATATTGTTTTGGATGCATGAAGGTATTCTGTTTTTTTGATGGTTTTAGCTATTTTAATATTATTGGGGAATGTTGAGTTTTTTTTATGATACTTTTAACAAACACATTAGGAATACTTTTTGCTAAGATAAACACTAGTTCTGATTTGATAGAAACTGTTGGGGAAGGCCTTGTTCATCAAAAAATCTCAAAAATCAACTCTGTCATCACGGAATTTGTAAATAAGCATGCTGGTATAGTATCAAAGAAATTGAGAGGGGGTCTCTTATGCAGTTTTCCTAATGCAGACTCTGCTGCCATCGCAGCTGTGGAGATTCAGGAATTAAACAATAAAATGTCATTTTTCTCTAACATCGCTACTGATTATGATCCTTCCCTATTACAAGAATTAACTTTGCCCATCATGATCGCTTTGAATTATGGTCAAATGGAAGTAGTGTCAGGAACGATTGGGGGTGATGGAATTAATGAAGTGATCGAGCTGATAAATAGTGTGAAAGAGGGACAAGTATTGGCAACAAATAAAATAACTAATGCATTAACTGATAAAGTGAAATCGTCTCTTACTGAGGGAGATGTTTATAAAACAACTGAGAATGCTCAGTAACTTTAAATCTATGAACTTTCAAAAATAAAAAGAGAGGACTAATGTCTTCTTCCCCTAGCTGCTTCCATCATTACTTTTAAAGTCATAAATGTAGCTATATTCAATAAAAATTGGGTGTTAGTCGGTTGCACCACACGCTCGCCTATTGTTACAGGTCCGATTAAGCAGCCCTTAAAGCTGAATGTAGTAAAACCATGTCTTGAACTACCACTTGAGTCGAAGGTATACATAGGTCCGCTAAAGATACAGAGATTTTTGTAATTCAAGAATTACAGGTGGTCAGTTTGATTGAGTACTGAAATGGGATGAACTGAATTCGAATCACATGAACCATCTATATATCCCGTAAGAATCAATAGAAAAAAACACAACTTGTAGTAATAGTAGCGCATAATCCTTTATGCAATACGCCACAATTCCCCATAAGGCACTGGCCACTAAGAATAAAGGAAATCCATATTTACTAGCTTCAATATTGGAAGCAACTAAGAGTGCCCCGGCTATGCCCATAAACGTGCCTGACCATCGTGCAATCATTAAATGTTTTGACATTATTTTATTACTCTTTAACCAAACAAACAGTTACATCAAAGCTTACAATTTCTAAACATGTACCTAAGCTACTCTCTAATCAATATCTATACACCTTTAAAAGAAATTAGGTAACCACAATGTAACTCGATTAATTGCTTAAATCGAATCTCTTGTTAGCTATACATTGTCTATTTAGTGTTATGGGCTGTTATGATTTTAGAAGGTCCTATGTTTTATTGTGTTTTGAAGAAAATGGTGGGCCGTGGGCGATTCGAACGCCCGACCAATGGATTAAAAATCCACTGCTCTACCGGCTGAGCTAACGGCCCGGCATGAGATTTATACCGTTGTAAAGACAAGAAGTAATATGTCAATGCAACGAAAGCGGCGATAATACCCAAGAAATGGCTGTGCGTAAAACATAAACTGTAAGAAGCTCAAAAAAACCTTGATATTAGTTAGTCACACATCTATTTTCTACTGTATTCTAGCGAATATTTATCTTGGAGGTTTTACAAGTGCCTATTTATGAATATCGATGCAATCGTTGTGAGCATCGACTAGAGATGCTACAAAAAATAAATGAAAAACCTGCTAAAACTTGTCCAGAATGTGGTCAAGACAGCCTTCTTAAACTGGTTTCTGCTGCGGCTTTCAAATTAAAAGGCACGGGATGGTATGAAACTGACTTTAAAGACAAAGCACCAAAAAAAGACATAAAAAATAGTAATGATAATAAATTGGACAATAAGAAAACTACCGATTCAAATACTAAAAATATAGATAATAGTAGTAAGTCGGATACGAAAAAAGAGTCATCAAAACCTTCCAACAATGCTGATTAATATAATTCGATAAATGGGCGCAATCAAAAAATATATTGTTGCTGGTCTATTAGTTTGGTTGCCACTCGCCGTAACTGTTTTTATTGTGAAGCTAGTTGTCGACTTACTCGACAATATCTTTCTCTTATTACCGGCAGAGTATCAACCTGCAATAGTCTTAGGGTTTTCTATCCCAGGGTTTGGCATCATTGTGGCCATCAGCATTCTCATAGTTACTGGCATGCTTGCTGCGAATTTGTTCGGTAGACGCTTGTTTGAGCTATGGGAAGCGATCCTTAATCGTATCCCATTAGTAAGATCGATTTACAACATCGTGAAACAAATCTCCACGACAATATTAGATTCTAATGGTAAATCTTTTCGTAAAGTCGTTATGCTTCAATATCCTAGAAAAGGAATATGGAGTATTGGTTTCTTAACCAACGAATATGTCAGTATCGATATAGAAGGACTCAATGAAAATCTAGTTGCTGTATTTGTTTCTACGACACCTAACCCAACTTCTGGTTTTGTCCTCATGGTATCCCATGAGGAGATAATCGATCTTGATATGACAGTTGAGGAAGGCTTTAAATTTATTATCTCAATGGGCGTAATTATTCCTGATGGTCCAATGAGAAAGAAATTAACGCGTAATAAAGTTGCGCAAATGCCGGCTGACTCGTAAGATTCCGCTTTTTATTCAGGCCAGATGGAATATATAAATGCGCAGTGACTATTGTGGAAAGCTAAATAGTAGCTATATCGACCAAAAAGTTGAACTTTATGGTTGGGTACATCGCCGTCGTGACCATGGGGGCGTCATTTTTATTGATCTTCGTGATCGCGAGGGCATTACGCAGATCGTATTCGATCCAGACCGTGCGGAACCATTCGCTATTGCCGATGCTGTCCGAAACGAATTTGTTATTCAGATTAGTGGTAAAGTCCGAAGAAGGCCAGAAGGCACTATAAATAGTCATATGCCCACAGGTGAAGTTGAGATTTTAGGATATAGCATCAAGATATTGAACAAAGCTAAAACACCACCTTTCCAATTAGACGATGAAAATGTTCATGATGATATAAAATTAAAATATCGTTATGTCGATCTACGCCGACCTGAGATGCAAAATAATCTTCGAGTACGTTCTCAGGTAGTCAAAGAGATGCGAAAGTATTTAGATGAAAAAGGTTTTTTGGATATCGAAACACCAATGTTGACTAAGGCGACCCCTGAGGGTGCACGTGATTATCTTGTGCCTAGTCGCACACATCCCGGAAATTTCTTTGCTCTGCCACAATCGCCACAGTTGTTTAAACAGTTATTAATGATGTCTGGTATGGATCGCTATTACCAGATTGTGCGTTGTTTTCGTGATGAGGACCTGCGTGCCGATCGTCAGCCTGAATTTACTCAGTTAGATATTGAGACCTCATTCATGGATGAGAATGAAATAACAGGTATGATGGAAGAGATGATTCATTCATTATTCAAAAAGGTAATGAATGTTGATCTACCTCTGCCCTTTCCACGAATGACCTATAAAGAGGCGATGGAACGTTTTGGTAGTGATAGACCAGATCTTAGAAACCCGCTCGAATTAATAGATGTTAGCGATTTAATGAAGTCTGTCGAATTTAAGGTTTTCTCTGGACCAGCAAACATGGATGATGGTCGTGTTGCAACTCTGCATGTGCCTTGCGGTAATTCGCTTTCTAGAAAACAGATTGATGATTACACCAATTATGTTGCACAGTTTGGTGCTAGAGGTCTTGCCTATATCAAGGTCAATGAGATTGCGGCTGGTATTGAAGGGTTGCAATCACCTATATTGAAATTTTTACCTAAAGACGTCGTTATAAATATCATCGAGCGTACCAAAGCAGTGGATGGCGACTTAATTTTTTTTGGAGCAGACAAAACTAAAATTGTTAATGACGCACTAGGTGCGTTGCGAAATAAATTAGGTCAAGAGCTTAATTTACTTCAGAAGGAATGGGCGCCAATGTGGGTTATCGATTTCCCAATGTTTGACTATAATGAAGATGAAAAATGTTGGGACTCATTACATCACCCGTTTACTGCTCCTAATACAGAGGATATTGATGCTATTAAAAAAGATCCGGGCAAAACATTGTCGCGTGCTTATGATCTGGTGCTGAACGGGACTGAACTGGGTGGCGGTTCAATTCGGATTCATAATGCTGAAATGCAATCTACAGTGTTAGAGCTATTGGGAATTGGTGAAGAAGAAGCCCAAGAAAAATTTGGTTTTCTGTTGGAAGCACTTGATTTTGGTTGTCCGCCACATGGCGGTATTGCCTTTGGAGTAGATCGTACAGTGATGCTAATGACGGGCTGTGATTCAATTCGTGATGTGATTGCCTTTCCAAAGACACAGAGTGCAAGTTGCTTGCTTACCGATGCTCCATCAAAGGCTAATCCAAAGCAATTGAAAGA
>CAJJDJ010000109.1 GCA_905182825.1 Thiotrichaceae bacterium UBA7359 | reverse complement strand
TAATGCCAGATCTTTAGCTTTGAAAATGATGTCGCCAGAGAAACTCAAATCTTTTGAAATATCATCATACGATAGTCTTCTAAACAAATGAGAATCTTATAAAGATAAGTTCATGTCTTTAATAATGAATCAAACATCCATTTCGGGATTATTTCTAGTTGATACCGATAAATTTAAGGACCACCGAGGAAGTTTTTCTCGGTTTTTTTGTAAGCAAGAACTATCTGAAGTTTTAGAAGGTAGAGATATCGTACAAATCAATCACTCTTATACAAAAGCAGTAGGTGCAATTAGAGGACTTCATTATCAGTTGCCTCCTTATGCTGAAATGAAAATAGTCCGTTGTTTAAAAGGAAAGGTATGGGATGTAGTTGTAGATTTACGCGCTGAATCCCCGACATTTCTTAAATATCATTTTGAAGAACTTGATGCTTCAGAAAATAAAATGCTTGTTATCCCTGAAGGGTGTGCGCATGGTTATCAAGTTTTACAAGGTGATTCGGAGTTGCTCTATCTACATACCGAATATTATAGCTTAGAGTATGAAAGAGGTGTCCGTTATAACGAACCGCTGTTACATATATTATGGCCTTTACCTCCGATTGACATATCTGAGCGTGATTTAAACCATACATTAATCGAACCTGAATTTTTTGGTATTAAAATATGAATTGTCGACATTGTAATCAAGTCCTTGAATATAAATTTCTGGATTTAGGTTTTATGCCTCCATCGAATGCGTATTTATCAAGTGAAGAGTTAAATAAGCCTGAATTAACATTTCCATTAAGATTATTCGTTTGTTGTAATTGTTGGTTAGTTCAGACAGATGACTACACTTCTGCAGAAGATCTTTTCACTGACAAGTATGCTTATTTTTCTTCAGTTTCTAAACAATGGCTCATACATGCTGAGAAATATGTTGAATCTATAACACGAGAAATTGGATTAACTAAAAATAGTTTTGTCGTGGAAGTCGCTTCAAATGATGGTTATTTATTAAAAAACTTTGTTGCGAAAAAAATTCCTTGTTTAGGTATTGAGCCAACTGCAAGTACTGCTGATAAAGCCGAAGAACAGGAGATCCCGGTTTGCCGAGAATTTTTTGGCAAAGAATTAGCGTTACAATTAAAGAAGGAAGGTAAATCTGCTGATTTAATTATCGGAAATAACGTCTTTGCTCATGTTCCAGATATAAATGATTTTAGTGAGGGCATGAAAATTTTACTAAAAGAATCGGGAACGATTACTCTCGAGTTCCCGCATCTAATGGAATTACTCAAAAATAAACAGTTTGATACCGTGTATCACGAACATTTTTCGTATTTATTGTTGTTCACAGTAAATAAGATTTTTAAAAATGCAGGATTGAAAATATGGAATGTTGATATATTGGAGACACATGGTGGCAGTTTGAGAGTGTATGGTTGTCATTTAGATTGCCAGAGGGAAGTTTCGCCGGTTGTCAATAAAATTATATTAGAAGAAGAACAGCTTGGCTTGCATGATTTAGATACATATAACTCTTTTCAAGAGCATGTGAATAATATTAAAAATGACTTTTTAGATTTTCTTATTGAGCAAAAAAAGAATGGAAAAAGAATTAGTGCATATGGAGCAGCTGCTAAAGGGAATACATTGCTTAATTATGCGGGTGTAAAATCAGATCTAATTACTTGTGTTTATGACGCAGCGCCTGCTAAACAAGGCAATTATCTGCCTGGCAGTCATATTCCTATATTACATCCGGATGAAATTGATAATGACCAGCCCGACTTTTTGATTATATTGCCATGGAATATATCAAGTGAAATCATTCAGCAACTTCAGAGCGTTAATGACTGGGGTTGCAAATTTGTTACAGCAATACCTGACATTAAAGTTATTTAAATAATATGAGCAAGCGTATCCTTTTGACTGGGGCAAATGGATTTGTCGGCCGACATGTAATAAAACGATTAAAAAAAGAAGGCATTGAAGTCTTTGCGTTAGTTCGTGACAAAAACAAACTACACGATCTAAATAGTTATGTTGATAAGTTATTTGAAATCGATATTGATAATATTTCAGATAATATATTTGATGAATTAGGTAAACCGGATGTGATGATTCATCTTGCCTGGGGTGGGTTGCCTAACTACCAGTCTTTGCATCATTATGAAGAAGAATTGCCGCGACAATATTCATTCTTAAAAGCAATGGTACAAGGTGGGTTAAAATCGATGGTGATAAGTGGGACCTGTTTTGAATATGGTATGCAAGATGGATGCTTGTCTGAAGATAGTATTACTAATCCTCAAAATCCTTATGGATTCGCTAAAGATAGCCTTCATCGTCAACTTCTTTTTTTAAATAAAGAAATACCATTTAATCTTGCTTGGTGTCGATTGTTTTATATATGGGGCGAAGGGCAGTCAGAACAATCACTCTATATGCAATTAAAAGCAGCAATCAAAAGGGGTGATGTTG
>CAJJDJ010000108.1 GCA_905182825.1 Thiotrichaceae bacterium UBA7359 | reverse complement strand
CGCAACACATCAAAAATTGGCTAAAGCAACACACCATTTATTATATTTGATGATGTTTATTCAACCAGTCTCAGGTTATATTTCATCTTCATTTACTAGTTATAAAACAAAATTTTGGGGTATCCCTTTGCCTAGATGGAGTTCGAAAAATCCTGAATTAAATGAAATATTCACGCAAATACATGAGGTTAGCGCTATTTGTTTAGTTATTTTGCTCGTCATACATATCTTGGGTGTGGCATATCACATTAAGAAAAAGGAAACTGAATTGTTTAAAAGGATGTGGTTTAAGTGAAAAATAAAACTTAATTTTCTTACATAAAAAAAGGGTCTTACGACCCTTTTTCTACTTCAGCTTTGCCAACAATTACTTGTTGTTGATGTACATTGTGACTTCAAAACCAAAACGAATGTCACTGTATTCTGGAGTATCCCACTTCATAGTAACTCTCCTCAAATGTTGTTGTTAGAAAAACCCAGATTGCTGGGACACAAATCTATTGTGCATAGACAAACATTCATCAATCGTGCCAATTAGAGAATAAATTAAAATATTTATTGAATACAATCACATAAATAGTTTTTTTTATTTTTTTTAAATGACTTTGATATTGTTTGGCTAATATTATCCAATTTTTTGGTTCAAAAGAACCATTGTGAGTTATACTAGACTAATGGCATTTAGCAGACCTAAGTCTTTAAAAAACTTGTTATTTCTTCATGAAGTCGCAATTTTATTTCTGGTTGCGGTGACAGGTCTGTTAGGTGGACTTTCAGCATATTTTTGGCATCAAAACACAGCAGAATCTGTGCGCATAAATACGATGATATATCTCACGGAGCAGATTAGGGGTGAACTCTACGCCCAAATTCAGGTGACGATACGTGCTCGTGTTTTGGAAGATTCTCATGCATTTGAAGTCTATCCTGAATATTCACGGGGTATTTCCGAACTTTTTAATGAATTACGACAAAACTCTAGGTCAAGGGAAGCAGACAACGCGATTCAAAAATTGAACCTGTCATATCGTGAAATACAGATTGATATGAATAATATTTTTAATAATCCATATATCGCAGATCAGTTTGCAAGAATACAAATTTTAAATCCGGCTTTCGCTCAACAGATGGAAGGTAAATTTGAAAATGGTTATCACACTTTTAAGGATCTATTGACAAACAAACATAAAAACTTGGGTGAGATGCTATCGGTGTGGACAAAATTTGCGCCGTTTATCATACCGATACCATTAATAATCGCATTCATCATTGTTCTTTATACTAGGCAAGTGATGCGTAAAGATTTTATTAGGCCAATAGCCAATGTAATGATTGGTGCAGGTGAGATAAGCCATGGCAACTTGGAATATCTCATTGAAGAAGAAGGTGTGGAAGAAGTTTCTGATTTGGCTGCAGCAATTAATAAAATGGCTATAGAACTAGTAGAGAATAGAAAGACATTAATCGAGAATGAAAGACAAGCAGCGTTAGGAGTATTAGTACCTGTTGTAGCACATAATATTCGAAACCCTCTTGCGAGCATTCGGGCTACAGCACAGTTATTAGAGCATGCGGAAGATCAAGAAGAGATAAATGAATCGAAAGATGCAATTATTGAAACAATAGACAGATTAGGTCGTTGGGTTAGCTCATTAGTCTCTTATCTACACCCATTAAAGCCATACTTAACAGAAGTAAAAGTGTCTGATTTGATCGATGCCGCCTTAGGATTACTTATTAATAAAATTACTGAAAAAGAAATTAAGATTATAAAAAGTGGTTGGGAAATACAACAACTATCAAAAGTAGATCCCGATTTGATGGAACAAGCTCTATATACATTATTAGCAAATGCTGTCGACGCCTCTCCGATATCCGGTAATATTAAGATAAGACTTTTACATACCGAGGACTATATCGAAATTAATATTTTGGATAGCGGCCCTGGATTACCATTTGAGCCTAAATCTAGTAATTTTGAACCGGGACCATCAACAAAACGTTTTGGTACTGGTTTAGGCATTCCCATTGCATACAAAATCTGTCAAAAACATGGTTGGAACTTAAAATTTAATGTAATAAAAGGACAAGGAACAGAAGTGACAATTAATGCTCCAATAAATAGTCTAAGTGAGGTAGAGGCAAGTGAGTAAAAAATTAATTGAACCAGTGATCACAACCGCTGAAGTCCCTCTGCTTGAAAAAAAAATATTGATAGTAGAAGATGAAGTCGTTTTTGCAAGAGCTGTACAAAAACACTTAATTCGGGCTGGCTACATAGTTTTTTTAGCCGGCACTCTCGCGATAGCGAGAAGAGAATTTAGTGAACATTCCCCTGACCTAATTTTACTCGATATGCGTTTGCCTGAAGGTTCAGGACTTGATCTGCTCGTTGACATAAAGTCAACGAACCCAAATATAGCAGTACTTGTCATGTCTGCCTATGGTGAGTTGGAAGATGCAGTTTCAGCAATGAAATTGGGTGCTTCTGATTATTTAAAGAAACCTATTGATCTGCAGGAATTACTAATTAATGTAGAAAAAGTCTTCGATAAAAATGAATTAACTCAAAAACTGACGTACTCAGTAAAACGAGAACAACACGCAAACGAAACCGTTAATTTTTTAGGTGAATGTAAAAAAATAAAAGATGTCCGGAGGCAGGTTGAACGAATATCAAGGTTGACTCAAGCTGGTTCAATTATTCCTCCAACGGTCCTAATATTAGGAGAAACAGGAGCTGGTAAGGATGTCGTTGCACGCTTATTACATGCTAGTAGTCAGCGATATGAAAAACCATTCGTGCATGTTGATTGCGCATCGTTACCGAAAGATTTGATCGAGTCAGAATTGTTTGGTCATGAAAAGGGTGCTTTTACCAACGCTCATGTAGCGCACACTGGCTTAATTGAAGCGGCAGAAGATGGTGTGCTATTTCTTGATGAAATTGGTGAATTCCCATTAGATTTGCAATCGAAACTGTTAGCAGTCCTTGAACGACGTACCTTGCGTAAGGTTGGAACAACACAGGAACGTCCAGTAGCTGCATGGATTATTGCAGCGACAAATCGTGATATTGAAATATTAGCTGAGAAAGGTGAGTTCCGGCAGGACCTTTACTATCGATTAAATGTCATTTCTCTTTTCACGCCTGCATTAAGAGAGCGTGAGGATGATATCTTATTGCTAGCCAATCATTTTTCTGAACAGACATCAAGACGATATGGTTTAGAGTTCGATGGTTTTACAGACGAAGCTAGCGATGCGTTACAAGATTATGCTTGGCCGGGCAATGTTCGTGAGATGAAACATTTGATTGAGCGTGCTATTTTGTTGAATGGTAGTGGCTTGCTCGGCATTGATATTCTTGGACTTGATAAAAAAGATAATGCAAAAACTAATAAAAACGATATGAACGATATGAACGAGGAACTAACTTTGGGCGAAGCAGAATTACATTTGATCAAACAAGCTTTAGAACGAACCAATCGTAATGTATCTAAAGCTTCACGAGAGCTTGATATTACTAGAATGGCATTACGTTATCGCATGAAGAAATATAATCTATAAAACGAAAAGACAATAATTGATCTTCTAGTGCAGTTTCATTCTTGGTTTTGTTTTCTGTGTCAGTATGTTTGCAACAGTCATTAATGTTACGCGTATGACACCCTGAATAACAACTTGATGCATTTTATAAAGTGACCAATAAACGATTCTTGCTAACATGCCTTCAATCATTATGCTGCCTGCTCTTTTTCCAAATAGATGTCCCATCATGTTGCCATTAGTTGAATATCGACTCAGATTAATTAATGAACCATAATCAACATAAGTATACGTTGGTAGGGGTTTATTATTCATGCGATTGATTATTGTTTTAACTAACATAGTTGCTTGTTGATTAGCAGCTTGTGCGCGAGGTGGTACGTTTTGGTCTTTTCCTTTTATAAGACATGCAGCGCAATCACCCAGTGCAAAGATATTCTTATCATGTGTCGTTTCAAGTGTTTCTTGGACAACGAGCTGATTAATGCTGTTAGTTTCGAGACCATCTATTTTGGCTAAAAAGTCAGGTGCTTTAATACCCGCTGCCCAGATTTTTATCTCTGAGGGTATGAGTCCACCTTTGTCAGTAACATAACCTAATTCAGTGGCTTTAGATATGCGATGACCCGTTAAAACGTTAATGTCTATTTTATTGAGTACATTTGTAGTTTTTTTCGATAGTTCTAGAGGAAGAGCAGGCAATATTCTTTCTGAGGCTTCGATTATAGTTATTTTCACACTTTTTTTAGGAAAACCATCAAGACCAAATTCGAATAATTGATCAATTGCTTCATGTAATTCAGCAGATAGTTCAACACCGGTTGCTCCAGCTCCAGCAATGCTAATCTTCAATTGACCTTCACGCATCATTGATTTTTGTGCATGCGCCGTATAAATATTTTTGAAAAAATATTGATGAAATAAATCTGCTTCTACTCGAGTATCTAAAAACATGCAGTGTTCTTTTATACCTACAATACCAAAGTCATTAGTTATACTGCCAATAGCAAATATCAAGGTGTCATATTTGAAAGTACGCCTTGGAATATATTCAACTTTGTTACTATCGAGTGTTGGGGATAGACTAATTTCTTTTTTTTGTCTGTCCAATGAATCCATGCGGCCAAGTCTGAACCGGAAGTGATTTTTATGAGCTAATGCAAGGTAACTTAACTCATCTTCATATGAATTTAAGGTGCCAGCTGCGACTTCATGTAGAAGCGGTTTCCATAAGTGGGTCAATGTAGCATCGACAAGAGTAATCTTGGCTTTTTTCTTTTTCCCTAACTTATTGCCGAGTCTTGCTGCCAATTCAAGACCGCCAGCGCCTCCACCAACTACAATAATTCTATGAAGCGTCTTGTGATTTTTCACTATATTTGAGTATATCTATATTCAAATGAAATTAGACGTTATCATAACAAGCAACACATCACACATAAATTAAAATTATGAGGGTTATATTAAATGGACGATCAAAAAAAAACTGAAATTGAAGCTGCG
>CAJJDJ010000107.1 GCA_905182825.1 Thiotrichaceae bacterium UBA7359 | reverse complement strand
CGCCATGTGGAAAACCGGGAGGTAGATTAGATTCAGGATCCCAAAGAAAGTACTCCTGCTCTAAACCAAACCAGAAGTCTTCGTCGTCATCTGCTTCATCAATAGTCGCACGCCCATTAGATTCATGGGGTGTTCCGTCAGCATTTAAGACTTCTGTCATTACCAGAAAAGCATTCATTCGATCAGGATCTGGAAAAACAGCAACTGGTTTGAGTAGACAATCTGAGTTACTACCGTTAGCTTGTTCTGTCGAGCTACCATCGAAACACCATATTGGAGCATCTTCTACTTTTCCACTAAAATCAGATTCTACCTTAGTTTTGCTTCTTAAACTTTGTGTAGGTTTGTATCCGTCAAGCCATATATATTCCAACTTACTTTTCATGATGAGTTGCTCTCCTCCAAATTATCTTAGTTTGTAATCTATTTAAACTTTCATATTAAGTGAAACAGCAATATATGTTCCAATTTTGTGCATTTTATTAGTTAGGCCAGTATGTGAATAAAATAATAGAAGTATCACAAAACTTTCTATCATAAAATCATATAGATAGTGAGACTCAAAAAAAATTTTTAAAAAATATTGAGGTGTCTATTCGATTATTATAGTTTTTGATTTTAAAATCAAAGCGCACCAAAAAAATGCAATATATTACTTTAGTGGTGATTTCATGCTCCAATTTAGAGCGGCTAGGGTTCTTTCGTTCTGTTTAAGACCAATCTTCTTCAAGAAATCGGACTAACTCTGCACAGCTATTCAATCTTTTATCGACTACTTTCTCGATACATTTCATGGTCGTTGTTTCAAGTAAGTGAGGAACATGAATGTTTGTCAAAAATGAAGGTTTTTGTGGTGATTCGTTTAGAATTTGCATCTTAACTTCTTCGACTGTTTCTCCCCTTGCGGGAGCTTGCCCGGCCAATATCTCATATAAAACTACTCCTAAACTAAAGATATCTGCTCTAAAATCAATATCGGGATCGCGTAGAATCTGTTCGGGGGACATATAAGCTAAGGTACCTTGCAATTTTTCAGAATCAGTTATCGATGAGACTTTATTCTTTGAGGGTATCTCTGAATTGTCTGTTTCTTCATTACTACTTCCGTCCGGATTCCATACTTTTGCCAAACCCCAGTCCAGTAATAACACTTCGCCAAATGGACCAACGAGAATATTTTCTGGTTTGATATCGCGATGAATTACCCTATGACTATGTGCGTATTCTAATGCATAACCAACCTGTATGATGACATTAATTAATTGCTTAAGATCATAACGTTCACGATAATCTAAAATTTCACGCAAGGTATAACCATGCACAAGTTTCATAGTGAAATAGTACTGCGCCTTTGCATCTCTCCCGAGTTCATACATAGGAACCGTATTTGGATGTTGTAACAAAGCGCTCACTCGTGCTTCTCGTAAAAAACGTTGTTGTTCTATCGGATCATGGGCAATCTCGGGACGGAGTTTTTTATAGCATACTGTGCGGGAAAGATGTAAATCTTTGCAGGACATAACAATTGCCTTTCCACCACGAGCAATAGTTTTAAAATATGCATAGCGCATATTTTGGTCAAGTTTAATTGGTAGTTCTCTGTCAGTATTTTCAAGATAGACAATGCCGTATGTATCACTTGGTGGTTCTGGAAAAGAGGTCATGTTTTCATTTTCATAAAACGGGTCTCGTTGTTTTCTTTTATTAATTTACCTTGGAGTTAACATAACATAAGCATGCTTGATGGCTTAGTACAATCACTATAAAAACAGTGGGTACAGCACACGAAAACAGAAGCATAGAATTTCTAGCTAGTACAAACCTTATGTCTAATCTATAGTAATATTATACTTAATTATCTGAAAAACAATAAAAGTGTAGTAAGTTTCAATTTGGAATAGTCATTATTAGCAGTAAATAAACGTTAATTGAAATGCAGTTCTCATTGGTGGGTTATTGAAGAGAAGACTTGTACGATTTATACGTGATGCTATCTTAATCATGAAGAATTAATAAATATTAACTCAATAGCTAGTCTTGGGAGATAACGATGTCCGATAATGTAATCAAACTGATAAAAGAACAGGATGTAAAATTTATCGATATGCGTTTCTGTGACACTACCGGCAAAGAAAAACATTTAACAATACCTGCTAATACAGTCGATGTTGAATTTTTTAAGGAAGGCAAAATTTTTGATAGTTCTTCTATTGATGCATGGAAAGAGATTAATGAATCTGACATAGTCTTGATGCCAGAATGTGATACTGCAGTAATTGATCCTTTTTTTGATGATGTCACATTGATTGTTCGATGTGACGTACTTGAGCCAGCAACAATGAGAGGTTATGAACGTGATCCTCGCTCATTAGCAAAACGTGCAGAATCTTATTTAGAATCATCAGGTATTGCTGATGCCGTCTATTTTCTTCCAGAGCCAGAATTTTTTATATTCGATGAAGTTCGTTGGAAAAATGAAATACATTCTGCATTCTATGAAATCGACTCAGAAGAAGGTTGTTGGAACAGTGGCCGACTCGGTGAGGATAATAATATTGGTCATCGACCTAGCGTTAAGCGAGGTAATTTCTCTGCACCCCCTGTAGATTCTGGTCAGAATATACGCTCAGCCATATGTACAGTTCTTGAAGAAATGGATGTTGGAGTTGGAGCTCATCATCATGAAGTTGCAACAGCAGGACAAGCAGTAATTAGTACTATATTTAATACATTGACTAGAAAGGCAGATGAAATACTAATATTCAAATACGTAGTTCAAAACATTGCTCACAGCTATGGTAAAACCGCTACATTCATGCCAAAACCATTAGTCGGTGAGACTGGTAGTGGTATGCATATACATCAGTTTTTAGTAAAAGCTGGTGAGAATTTATTTGTGGGTGAGAAATATGGCGGTCTGTCTGATTTAGCATTACATTATATTGGCGGTATTATTAAACATGCACGAGCACTAAATGCGTTTACAAATGCGAGTACAAATAGTTACAAACGCTTGATGTCTGGTTTCGAAGCGCCAACCAAACTCGGCTATTCTATAAATAATCGGTCTGTATCTTGTCGTATCCCCAGTGTTTCAAGCCCTGAAGCGCGTCATATTGAAATATGTTTTCCTGATTCCTGTGGTAATCCATACTTTACTTTCGCCTCAATAATGATGGCTGGTCTTGATGGTATCCAAAATAAGACTGATCCAGGCGAAGCCTGTGAAAAGAATTTATATGTGCTTGGTGTTGAAGAAAATAAAAATATTTCAACAATTTGCTTTTCTCTAGATCAAGCGCTGAAAGCACTTGATGAAGATCGTGAATTTTTGACCGCTGGTGGAGTATTTACCGACGATATGATTGATGGATACATAGCCTTAAAAAGAAAAGATGTTACGCGGTTACAGACCGTCACTCATCCGATAGAATTTGATATGTATTATAGTTTATAGTTTGAGAGAGGATTATCATAAGCACGGGAAAAGATTCCATCGAGCTGGTTTATTTATGAATTCAATCCATAGTGATGTTAACCTTTAAAAATGAAAATTATTTTTTTTTTACTTCTTAACTTTTTTTTTATTTCATTTTTACCTGCGGAGATTATCTATAAGACTATAGATGCTGAGGGTAATGTTTCTTTTTCAGATGACCGAACAAAAGAGGCCGAAGAAATAATAATTAAAACTTCTAAAGCAATTAATGCCTCAAAAGCTCAGTCATCTAAAGCTATATTACCCAAAGATAAACCAAATAAATTTAACTATACTAATCTAACAATTGATATCCCTAAAGACGATGCAACGATTCATAGTGGGGGAGGCAACGTAAACATTACAGCCATGCTAATGCCAAAGTTACTTGAAAATGATGTGATAGTTTTATTTATGGATGGAAAAGAAGTACAGAGAGGAAAGTCACTGAGTTTTTTATTAGAGAATGTTGATCGAGGCACACATGAAATTTATATGACAATAGAAAATCAAGTAAAAAAAGTGATTAAGCGGTCAGCTAAAATTATATTCCATGTTCGCAGGGTTGTTCAGTTATCACCGGAAATCAGAACTGATCCAAAGGTCATTACCCCTTTAAATCCACCCAAGACGCCTAAGCCGACTATATCACCAACTAACCCACCAAGACCAACCATACCAAAATCATAGACCAAATATATGAAAGGATATAGATTGTGAGGTATTCAATAATTAGCTATGTTTTAGATAGTTATCTAATTACCGTTTCATTATTCATTTTCATTAACTTCTTAATGGCAGAGACGATCAATAAAATCGATAAAAATTAGGATGTTGAAAAAATGAAATCACCAATCATAAAGATAGACATTTTAGAATAAAAAAAATGTCGTATGAAAATCTTTAGTTTCTAATCTGCAGATAACTCTAAAAAAAGAGTCAATAATGAAGGTGCTATTATATCCTCATTACTTCAGAGAGGGTTACGTTTAGGCAGTGGATTTAAAATCATATTGAATAACAAATAGCGTCTTCATTAGGGCAAATAGTAGTGCCTCATGAATAATCTTCAACACGTTATTTAAATGATCTCTGTCACGGTGGATTATAATTAAAAATCATTGATATTTGTATCTAATATTTTCTTATTACAACGAGTGACTGGGTAGATTTCTAATATGTCTATTTAACAATTTAATTTGGTTCTTCATTAAAACAAATGTGGTCCACTTCTTGCAAAAATATTTATTATATTCAGATATAAATCTTTAAGCATCTGTTTTTACTGAATTAAAAATCATTGCTAGGTAAGTTAAAATGATTAATTTTTGTATAACGCACTAAAATAGTGCAATATTAAAATATAATGGAAACCCTAATTCCAACTACATCGCGTATTGTTGAACATTTAGCAACTGCTGTGTTGCTATTTGATAAGGACTTGCAGCTAGTCTCAATAAATAGTGCGGGTGAAAGTTTATTATCGGTTAGTCGGAAACGTGTTTCAGGTTTGCGGGTAAATAAAATTTGGCGAAATTCAGCGTTTTTATATGATGCGATTCAGCGTTCATTACTGTCAGGAACTACTTGTATAGAACGGGGGGTAGATCTAAATCTAAATAATGGTCAGCAAATAAAAGTAGATTGTATGATTACGCCAGTTCTTTTGAATAATTTTGCTGATGAAATTCTTGTTGAATTAATCGATACTCATTCTTTTGTCAGAGTATTGCAAGAGGTGAACCAAGAGACCATACAGGCGGCTGCGAAAGAGTCAGTCCAGGGTATGGCACATGAAATTAAAAATCCTCTAGGTGGTATTCGTGGCGCAGCACAACTACTTGAAAAAGAACTGAATGATAAAGAACTACTCGAATATACCAGAATCATAATCAATGAATGTGATCGATTAAGAAACTTTATTGATAGAATGTTGACCACTAGTACAAATCCAGTTAAATCAGACATGAATATTCATGAAGTATTGGAATATGTCGTGTCAGTAGTGCGCGCGGAGAATTCACATGAGATGAATATAAAAAAAGATTATGATCCTAGTATTCCTATCATCAAAGCTGATCGTGAACAAATCATTCAAGCGGTATTAAATCTATTACGTAATGCAGTTCAGGCAATTGTAATAGATGGACAAATCACTTTGATTACACGTATTCAACGACAAGTAATAATACGTCATAAGTCATATAGGCACATAATCGTAATTGATATTATTGATAATGGTCCTGGTGTTCCATCAGAGATTGAGTCTGGTGCTTTTTACCCATTAGTAACTGGACGTGCGGAAGGTACGGGCATTGGACTTTCAATTGCACAACAACTTATTCAATCACATGGTGGTTTAATAAATTATGAACGGAAAGGTAATAAGACCTATTTCAGTATTTTACTTCCAACGGAGCAATATGATGAATGATAAAAATACAGTTTGGATAGTGGATGATGATAAATCAATTCGTTGGGTGTTAGAAAAAGCCTTACAAAAAACAGATGTCGAAATTAAAAGTTTTTCAAAGCCAGGGGACTTGCTAAAGCTAATTCTTAGCGAGGAGCCTGATGTAATCATATCTGATATAAGAATGCCTGGTATGGATGGGATAACTTTATTAAATAAAATTAAGGAACATTCTCCAAGTGTACCAGTAATTATTATGACAGCATATTCTGATCTCGATAGAGCTGTTTCTGCATTTCAAGGTGGCGCGTTTGAATATCTGCCAAAACCATTTGATGTTGATGAGGTTGTTAGTTTGGTTAAACGTGCTATCACTCACAAGCAGAATAACAGAGCTGTTTTTATAAATGAAGTAGTCGATGTAAAGACCTCAATCATTGGCTCAGCACCGGCCATGCAGGAAGTGTTTAAAGCAATAGGTCGACTCTCAAGTTCAAACTTAACGGTCTTGATTACAGGTGAAACAGGTACGGGTAAAGAATTGGTTGCTAGTGCATTGCACGCACATAGTCCAAGATCGACCCAAGCGTTTATTGCAATTAATACAGCAGCAATACCAAAAGATCTATTGGAGTCAGAATTATTTGGACACGAAAAAGGTGCTTTTACAGGTGCTAGCAGGCAAAGACAAGGACGCTTTGAACAAGCTAATGGAGGCACACTTTTCCTTGATGAAATCGGAGATATGCCAGCTGACTTACAAACAAGATTACTTCGCATTCTTTCTCAAGGTGAGTTTTATCGTGTTGGTGGACATACACCAATTAAAGTAGATGTGCGTGTGATTGCAGCAACACATCAAAACTTAGAACAACTCGTTAAAGAAAATAAATTTAGAGAAGATTTATTACATAGACTCAACGTTATTAGAGTTCATGTTCCTCCATTGAGAGATAGACGTACAGATATCATTGAACTTATTAATCACTTTTTGAAAACTGCGGCTAGTGAATTAAATGAAGAAATTAAACAATTATTACCTGCAACAGCTGATTATCTTTCAGAGTTGCCATGGCATGGTAATGTGCGGCAACTTGAAAATTTTTGTCGTTGGGTAACGGTGATGGCCTCAGGCAGTGAAATTCATATTGACGATCTGCCGCCAGAACTAAAACAGGATACTGTTATAATGGAAATAACAGATGAATGGGAGATTACATTTCGAAAATGGGTAGAGTCCAGTTTGTTAAAAGGAGATACAGAGATATTACGAGATGCTGTACCACGGTTTGAATCAATCTTGATTAAAGAAGCCCTAAAAAAATCTGGTGGCCGTCGTCATAATGCTTCTAAATTATTAGGGTGGGGACGCAATACATTGACAAGAAAAATAAAACAGTTAGAGATTGATGTCTGATCAAATTATTTTTAAAGTGGACTATACATGCTACTTACTATCATGATTTGTGGAAACCAATAGCTTAAAATATTCTCTTTTAGTATTATGTTGCTTGAAGCCATTCAGCGACTTGTTTTGCATAATAAGTGAAAATGGCATCTGCACCGGCTCGTTTACACGAGAGTAATGATTCAATAACAGTACTTTTTTCATCTAGCCAGCCATTTTGAGCTGCTGCCTTTAACATCGCATACTCGCCACTGACATGATAGACATAAGTCGGACGACCAAATGTCATTTTAATTCGATATACGATATCAAGATATGGTAAGCCGGGTTTGACCATGACCATGTCAGCACCTTCTTCTAAATCAAGTTTAACCTCGGTGATAGCCTCATTGGTATTAGCGGGATCCATTTGATAGGTATATTTGTTGCCATGACCTAATTTATCTGCCGAGCCAACGGCATCACGAAATGGACCATAAAAGCTTGATGCGTATTTTGCCGAATAGGCAAGAATTTTCGTATTGGTATTATTTGCAGATTCTAGGGCGGTTCGAATACAGCCAATTCGACCGTCCATCATATCTGATGGTGCAACGATATCCGCACCTGCAGCAGCATGTGATAAAGCTTGTTTTACTAAAACGTCTACAGTTTCATCATTTAAGACATAGCCATTTTTATCGGTCAAACCATCCTGACCAGACATCGTATAGGGATCTAATGCGACATCTGTTATTACGCCGAGATCGGGATAATGTGACTTTAATTCTCTAACAGCTGTTTGTATTAGACCTGTGGGGTTCCAAGCTTCTGCTGCATGGTCACTCCTTTTTTCGTCGGAAACCACTGGAAATAGGGCGATTGCAGGGATTCCAAGGTCGATCAGCTCTTTGGCTTCTTTAATAAGCAAGTCAATAGTGAGTCGAACTATGCCAGGCATCGAATCGATAGCTGTTTGTTGGTTTTTGCCCTCAATAATAAATATTGGATAAATTAGATCATCTACACTAATGATAGACTCACGCATTAAGCGTCGTGAAAACTCATCACTGCGCATACGCCGAGGTCGTGATATTTGGGATGTTCCTTTATGTGAATTAACAGTCATATATGTTGAATTTAAGTCTATGATTAGAGTCTATAAGTGTAACTCAAAAGCGGCATTACAATAAATTATAATAATCAAGTTCATATGAATGAAATGACTCAATTCCAACTGTTTTTCATTGAAAATGAGATGATTTTAAGATTATCAAGCTTTGTCATCTTGTTTTTCATACTCATGGGGCTGCAACAACTTAGGCCTAGGCGTTTATCTGAGCAAGCTAGTTGGTATCGACAAGTAAATAATATTTTATTGTTAGTAATCAACATTATTGCTGTTCGTATTTTGGTGCCGTTAGCATTATTTGATGTTGCAATATATGCATCTGAGAACAATATCGGCCTTTTAAATTTCGTAGAAATGCCTTTTTTAATCAATGTTGCTTCAACATTGATAATTTTTGATTTGCTCATATATATACAGCATGTGATCACGCATAAAATCAACTTCTTATGGCGAATCCATCGTGTACACCACATCGACCGAGAAATTGATGTCACGACGGGTATCCGTTTCCACCCTTTTGAAATAGTGCTGTCCGTATTCTATAAAATGTCAGCAGTAATCTTGATTGGGCCAGCAGCATTTGCGATTATTCTTTATGAAATATTATTGAATGCGGCGGCATTGTTTACACATAGCAATATATTGATTAATCCAAAGTTGGACAAGTATCTAAGGGTGTTTATTGTTACACCAGATATGCATCGGATACACCATTCTGCTACTAAAAACGAAACAGATAGTAATTATGGCAACATACTTTCAAGTTGGGATAAATTATTTAAAACATATCGTCTTTTACCAAAGGCGGGCTATGATGATATGGTTATTGGCCTTAATGAATTTCGTGTTCCCGCATCAGGCCAACTATTACAAATATTGAAAACTCCTTTTATCAGTAGGTGAAATATGAATAAAGAAAGTGCAGTTCTTGAACGATATTCCGAGGGTGCAAATGCGCGTCAGGAATCTTTATGTTGCCCGGTTGATTATCAGACAGATTTATTAAAAATATTACCCGAAGAAATCATTGAAAAAGATTATGGCTGCGGCGATCCTTCACTTTATGTTCGAGAAGGCGATGTAGTGCTCGATTTGGGTAGTGGTAGTGGAAAAATTTGTTATATAGCCGCACAACTAGTCGGTGATAGTGGAAAAATTATCGGCGTTGATATGAATAATGATATGTTGGCTTTGTCTCGCAAATATCAAATAGAGATGGCTGAAAAAGTTGGCAATGATAACGTTCATTTTTTAAAAGGAAAAATACAGGACTTGGCACTTGATATCGATGCAATGGAAGCTTGGTTGAGATCAAATCCTGTAAAAAATGCAAATGATCTTGCTGCTTTAGAAGAATGGAAACTAAAGCACACACAAGAATCACCTTTAATCGCAGATAACTCAGTTGACCTAGTGATTTCAAATTGCGTATTAAATCTGGTGAATGATCAGGAAAAGCAACAATTAGTTAATGAAATATTCCGCGTGACTAAACCGGGTGGTCGAATAGCAATATCAGACATCATCAGTGATGAAATAATTCCAGGATATTTAAAAAAAGACAAACATCTTTGGAGTGGTTGTATATCAGGTGCATTTCAAGAATTAGAGATGTTGCAAATGTTTCAAAAAGCCGGTTTTATTGGCGTTTCCTATGACAAGTGGTCGGAAGCTCCTTGGCAGGTTGTTGAAGGTATTGAATTTCGTTCTGTAACGTTAACAGCGATTAAAGGAGAACAAGCAGGATGTTTCGATAAGGGTCATGCAGCTATTTATCGTGGTCCATTTAGTTTTGTAGTTGATGATGAAGGGCGTGAATTTCCGCGCGGTGAACGAATGGCAGTCAGCGAACGGACCTTTAATTTATTAAGCAAAGATCCGTATAAAGATAGCTTTATTAGGATCAATTCGGCTAATCAGTATGAGTCACGGGAATGGTGTGTACCATTAGGAACAAAAAGACTCGCCTCGGAAACTAAACAGGCAAATTATACAAACAATGGTAAATCACTCGGCTCATGCTGTTGATTTATGATTATTAATCGATTGTTATTGTAAAGAGTCAATCATTTATAATATTTAAAGAGTATAGAAACATAGTAATATTCTGATTATTAAATAAAAATAACTTATAACAATTATCATCTTAGGAGTTTTGTATGAGTGCGGCATTAATCGATGGGAAAGCTATTTCCGAAGCTGTTAGAAAAGAATGGAGGGAACGAGCTGATAATCTTAAGGCAAAAGGTGTGCTACCAGGTCTCGCGGTTATTATTGTCGGTGATAATGCTGCGTCGAAACTTTATGTCAGTAACAAGATTAAGGCTTGCCATGAAGTTGGCCTGCACTCTGAGGTTCATGACCTACCAGAAGATGTATCTGAAAAAACATTGCTGAAGTTAATCGAAGAATTAAATGAAGCAATAAAAATAAATGGTATTTTGGTACAACTACCATTACCAAAACACATTAGCGAAAGTAAAGTGCTAGAGATGATTAAGCAAGATAAGGATGTTGATGGTTTTCATCTCTACAATGTTGGAGCATTAATGACAGGCAATACAGTTTTTCCACCATGCACACCGTTTGGTATAATGCGCATGCTAGATTATTGTAAAGTAAAAATATCAGGACAAAATGCGGTTATCGTTGGCAGAAGTAATATTGTCGGCAAGCCAATGGCTATAATGTTGTTGCAGGAAGATGCAACAGTAACTATATGCACTTCAAAGACTAAAGAGTTGGAAAAGCATACACTTAATGCAGATATTCTCGTTGTTGCAACGGGTCAGCCTGAAATGATCAAGTCGGGACACGTTAAACAAGGAGCGGTAGTCATAGACGTTGGGATAAATCGTCTTGAAAGTGGCAAGTTAGTCGGCGACGTTGATTTCGAAGATGTCAAGAAGGTTGCTAGCTTGATCACACCCGTTCCGGGAGGCGTTGGTCCAATGACGATTACTATGCTGATTGCTAATACAGTAATAGCTGCGGAAAGATACAGCGGTAATATACCAACTGTATAATAAAAAAATATTATTTTGGCTCAGTAACAAAATCAGGCAGCGAACTAACCGTAGTTTCAATCCAGGTCTCGACTTCCATTGTAATTTTTTTGGCGCTTTTGTTTGTAGATTCAATTACTGGGCCGATAACTAATGTAATGGTTCCTGGTTTTTTAATCAGACTATTTCGAGGCCATAAATGACCAGCGTTGTGAGCGACGGGAATAATATTTGCTTTTGACTTAACAGCAAGCATGCCACCTCCTGGAAGATAAGCTTTTTTTTCACCTGGTGCGACACGAGTGCCTTCAGGAAAAATGATAACCCATAGACCTCCTTTTAAACGCTGACAACCTTGTGTTACGATTTGGCGAAATGATTTTATTACAGAACTGCGGTCGATAGCGATGGGCTGCATTGATGCGAGTCCCCAACCATAGATAGGTATTTTTAATAATTCACGCTTCAATATCCATACCTGTGGAATAAAAATAAGTTGTAAAGCTAACGTCTCAAACACCGACTGGTGTTTGCACATTACAATACACGCTTGATCCGGAATATTTTCTAAACCTTTAATCTCATAATCCACGTTACAACAAATTTTTAACCACCAAAGATTAAAAGTTGTCCAACGAGTTATGATGTAATAACGAGTTTTAAAACTTAAGGGAAATACAAGAAGACCTAGTGGGGCAAATAATATGGTGCTAATAATTTGGCCAACATAAAAAAGTAATGAGCGAATGAGAAGCATGATTATTTTGTGGTCAAAATTTCATCGATAAATTGGGCCAGGTCACCATAAACAGGAATCCCCTCTGGAACCAGGCCTTGATCAATTTCTGATTGACCTTGACCAGTTCGTACTAGCACGGGTTTACCGCCCGCACTTTGAATAGCTTGAATATCAGTCATCTTGTCACCAACGCAAAAAACCTTTTTTAATGAAACGCAGAGTCGTTCGGAAATTTCATTATATAAGCCGGGTTTTGGTTTACGGCAATTACAATTATCTTCTGGGATGTGTGGGCAAAAGAAAACTGCATCAATGATTCCACCAAATTGAGCGAGGTGTGTATTCATTTTCATATGTATGGCATTTAGAGCTTCAACCGTAAATAACTCTCTACCTAGACCAGATTGATTCGTTACTACAACTATTTTATAGCCGTTTTGAGAAAGTTTTGCTATTGCTTCGAGACTTCCGGCGATCGGCTGCCACTCTACTGGCGACTTTATATAGTCATCGGAATCTTCATTGATTACGCCATCCCGATCTAGAATGATAAGCGCCATGTTTATCCTTGAAGTTTAGAAATATCTGCCGTTTGCAGAAACAATGAATTTAAATTGTTAAGCAATGCCAAACGATTATTTTTAATATCATCATCGTCACACATCACCATTACATTATCAAAAAAATTATCTACACTTTCACGTAATCCTGCTAATTTAGTCAATGCAGATTTATAATCACGATCATTAATCATAGGCACAACTTTTTTCTGATATTCCTTTAAAGTTTCTGACAGCAAAATTTCAGATTCCTCAGACAGCAAGTTGTCTTTTACTTTCAATATATTATTAAAGTCGGATTTTTTAAGTATATTATTGATACGTTTATTGGCAGCAGCCAGACTATCCGCTTCGGCGAGTTTTCTAAATTCAGTCACCGCGGTTAGTCTATGGTGAAAATCAAGTGGCTTGCTAGTATTTATCGCAAGCACCGATTCAAAAGTATCATTACTCACATTCTAATCAAGATAATACCTACGTAGACGCTCCATCAAAA
>CAJJDJ010000106.1 GCA_905182825.1 Thiotrichaceae bacterium UBA7359 | reverse complement strand
TTTTTAATCACAAGCAAATAACACAGTACATAAGAAGGTCATGTAAGTATGCCTATGCTACATACCTGTGTCATATAGTAATAGAACGTTAATTAAAAAAATTTCTAACATCCTCCAGTTCGTGTGTCATCGGCATTGGTGGTAATGCTCTGATAATACGCTTACCATAAACTTTTTTAACCACACGTTTATCACAAATAACACAAACGCCGCGGTCATTCACATCTCTGATTAATCTTCCCACACCCTGTTTTAAACCTATAGCAGCTTGAGGTACTTGATAATCCATAAAAGGATTTCTGCCTTTTTTACTATAGTGATTTAGTCGCGCTTGAAGCACAGGGTCATCCGGACTAGCAAATGGCAATTTATCAATAACAACTAATGACAGAGACTCGCCTTTCACATCAACTCCCTCCCAAAAACTGCTAGTACCAAGTAATACGGCATGCTCTGTATCTCGAAACTGATTCAATAATTCTGAACGTGGTGCCTGTCCTTGAATTAAAATAGGATATTTGATTTTTTTCGACAAAATATTTGCAGATTTTTTCAATGCTTGATGACTAGTAAATAAAACAAAAGCATGTCCTTCACTATATGAGAGTAACTTGATCGTTCTTTCTATGAAGGCGTCAAAATATTCAAATTGATTCGGATCGGGAAGATCTAGCGGCACATATAAACAGGTCTGCTTTTCATAATCAAAAGGACTATTCCAAACATGCGTCTGACATTCTTCGAGACCAAGTTGCCCACTGTAATAATCAAAATCATCATTTATTGCTAAAGTCGCCGACGTAAATATACTTGTAGCATTGTATTCACTAAGTCGCTTTTGAAAAGTCTCAGATATGTTAACCGGCGTATGGTTTAAGTATAGATGATGTCCACGTATTTCTATCCAGCGAATAGATTCTTCGTTATTCGTTTCGATATAGATATCTATGTAATGATAATGTGCCTTTGCACGTTGCCAGCAATTATCTAATAACTTTCCACGTTGAGAAGCAGTTTCAATAATATCGAGAACTATTTGAAAAGAAATCATCATCTTTGTTAATTCAACTGAAAGTGATGAGTTTTCCCAAACTTCTAACCAATTAAGACGCTTATCTTCCCGACCAAACACTAAGCGGACATCGCGTATCTCTTTTTCAAACTTGGCTAATGCCCCTTCTAATTGCTGGATATCACCGGCTTCTTCACGATCAGCTATTTTTATATCAGTAATCAATTCTAATAATTGACGACTGCTTATTGTTTGACTGAAATATGTAGAGGCTAATTCGGGTAGTTGGTGCGCTTCATCAAAGATAATAACGTCAGCTATCGGTAATACTTCTCCAAAACCTTTTTCTCGCAAACTCATGTCAGATAGCAGTAGATGATGATTAGTAATTACCAAATCTGACTCCAACGCGGCTTTTCTGTTTTTAAAGACGAAGCAATCATTAAAGCTTGGACACGATTGACCAAGACAATTTTCTGTTGTTGAAGTTATTTTTGATCTAATCACTGAATTCTCTTCAATCATAACTAACTCATTGATATCACCTGTTTTGGTTGAAGAAGACCATTGTACAATCTCTTGTAAATCTGAAATGTTTTGATAGTTGAGATCTTTGGTATTGTGAATAACTGTATCCATATGCTGAAGACAAAGATAATTTGAACGACCTTTTAGAACCATTGTTGTTACTACTGAAGCGACTGCTTCAAGAACGAGTGGCAAATCTTTTTGATATAATTGATCTTGTAAATGTCGAGTCCCTGTAGAAATAATCACTTTTCGTTTTGATAATAAGGCTGGCACCAGATACGCGATGGTTTTACCTGTGCCTGTACCTGCTTCGCACACCAAGTTTTGACCTTTTGATATCGTTGAGAATATCTTTTGAGCCATCTCTTCTTGCTCTGTTCGATGTTGATAATCATCAATCAAATTTGCTAAGGCCCCATCCTTAGAAAAAATATCTTTAACTGTTGTCATAAATCACCAGAAAGACCATACATAAATTGAAATCAAAGAAAATAAATTTTTATCGATAATAAGTCTATGCTCTTTAGAAATACAACAGAGCTCAACCAATTCATTAAGCAATTACTCATGATCGAATAATGAACTCAATCTAAATGTATTCACTTCGTTTATATCATCTTTTTTAGACAAAACCATCAATAAACGATCAATCCCGACTGCTACGCCGGAACATTCAGGTAAGCCTGCTCTAAGTGCTGCCAAAAAGTTTTCATCTAATGGTGTTTCTACTAAATTCTTATTTTTTCTCGTTAACAACTCTTTTTCAAATCGACTAACTTGTTCATCTGCGTCAATTAATTCATTAAAGCCATTTGCTATTTCCATTCCAGCAATAAATAGCTCAAAACGTTCACTCACAAAAGGTTCACTTTGTTTGAGTGTCGCCAAAGCGGACATGCACTCTGGATAATCGTAAATAAAAAGAGGTATGTCCTGATTAATATTTTTTATGACAACCTCAGAGAACAAAAAGTCAAGCAAGGCATGTCGATCATCAATAGCATCTTCCCAACCCTGTTTTCTACATAACTTCTGCAAGTGAATTGTAGCTACAGTATGAGGATCTATTTCTAGCGTCCTCTTAAATGATTCTGCATAAGTCATCTTTATGGGTATCTCTAGCCCAATAGATTTTAATAATTCCCCCATTTCATCCATGAGTTGATAGTAATCGAATCCTATCCGATACCACTCCAACATCGTGAATTCTGTATTGTGTCGCTTTCCTGATTCTTCATCACGAAATACATGTGCAATTTGATAGATTGAGCCCAAACCTGCTGCAAGTAATCGCTTCATAGAAAATTCAGGAGACGTTTGTAAATAGAGCTTTGTATCGCTTTCTGCAGTGCATGACGTTGTCATACTCTGGATGTAAGGATCGCTCGAACTAAAGTGACTGAGTATAGGCGTATCGACTTCGATAATTTCACGTATATTCATGAATTCTCGTATCTGCTTCAGTAGACTCGCTCGTTTTTTTATTATTTTAAGGCTCGCGCTGGGTTGCCATGAAATTCCCGAGGTCATATGTGGCTACAATGTATAAATTGGAATTTGAAACGACTCAATAACTATGAAAAACATGTTATTTATTTATTCTTTTGCACGACTAATATACTCGCCAATTCGCGTATCAATTTTTAAGAGATCGCCATTATCAACAAAAAGTGGGACTTTCACGACAGCTCCTGTCTTAAGCGTCGCAGGCTTTGAACCGCCTTGTGCAGTATCACCTTTTAGACCTGGATCAGTTTCGATCACCTCTAATACAACAAAATTTGGTGCTGCAACTGACAATGGTACGTCATTCCAAAGGGTAACAAGACACATTTCTTCACCTATAATCCATTTCTTTGCATCACCAACAGCGTTTGCATCCGCCTCACATTGTTCATAGCTATCTTTGTTCATGAAATGCCACATCTCACCATCGTTATATAGATATTGTAGATCTAGGTCGACCACATCGGCACCTTCAACAGATTCACCTGACTTATATGTTTTCTCAAGTACTCGCCCTGTTTTGAGATTACGCATCTTAACCCGGTTAAATGCTTGTCCTTTGCCCGGCTTAACAAACTCATTATCAATAATTGAACATGGATCATTCTCAATCATTATTTTAAGACCTGATTTGAACTCGTTGGTGCTATAAGTCGCCATTTTGTCCTCTTTCAAATATAGTTATTACATATAAGAATGTTATAAACGCTGCTGTAGTAAGCTAAGTAATTAGATTTCTCAGTTTATATAGATGAATAGGCATGTTGAACCTACTTTAGCCATAATCTAAGGAGCACTAAAAATCACCACACTCTCTAAAAGGGAAATATCATACATGGAACCTAATTAATAATGCAGTCTTTATCTTGGCAAAAACAACTAGCACAATCAATACGACATCCCGCTGATTTACTTGAATTTGTCGGTTTAGGGCCTAGTTTGATCGGTTATAGCCGACAAGCAATAACTCAGTTTCCTGTCAAGGTGCCCCATGCTTTCGCCAAACGGATTAAAAAGAATGATCCAAATGATCCCATCTTGCGACAAATATTTCCATATAAGGCTGAAGAAGATGAAGTAATTGGTTTCATTAATGATCCTTTAGCTGAATTAAATATTCAACCTGAACAAGGTTTATTACAAAAGTATAATAGTCGTGTTTTGCTAATTACAACAGGTGCATGTGCTGTGCACTGTCGCTACTGCTTCAGAAGACATTATCCTTATCAGGAGTCATCTGCAACAAGTAAACATTGGCAAGCATCGGTAGAACACATCAAGAATGATTCAAGTATTGAAGAAGTGATACTCAGCGGAGGGGACCCTCTAACGCTATCAGATCGTCGTTTAGGAAAATTGTGTTCATCACTTGCAACAATTAAACACATAAAACGGATACGTTTTCATACAAGGCTGCCTGTTGTACTACCTGCGCGCATAACTACTACATTACTTAATAAAATAACTGGCAATGGTCAGTCGATAATCTTCGTTATACATACTAATCATGCCAACGAACTAGACAATACAGTTTCATTGGCTATTAAACGACTACAAGAATTTGGCATACTAGTTTTAAATCAATCGGTGCTATTAAAAGGCATTAATGATTCTGTTAAAACATTAATTCATCTGTCGGAACGTCTTGTTGAGAATAATGTTGTGCCCTACTACCTGCATATGTTGGATCCTATTGCTGGTGGAGCACACTATGATGTGCCAATTAAGCAAGCTCAAGAGTTGATAAATGATATGCAGGATAGAGTCTCTGGCTATCTAATTCCTAAATTAGTAAAGGAAGAGATTGGCACCGCGAGCAAGACACCAATTACAAATCAAGTCTAAAGAAAAACTTAATGTGGTCGTCCATCAAGCATGTACGAGGCGTCCCTCTCTCTTGATGCTTAAGAGTCTTAAGGTTTTTTTAGCCAATCTTACAATCTACTTTTTGATATGAACTATATTTCTTATAATTCTATGAATTAATCAAATATAAAAAACTGTGGCATCTCTTCCGGAGGATCATTTTCCAATCCCCATACCTCACTCATTCTTACTGTTTCTTGTGTGTCCAAAACTCCACCCATATTTTCTGGGTGCAGGCCTTTCTTTTTTAATACTGTCATAGAATCTTTTGTGCCTCTTATAACAGTTTTTATACTGTTAAAATCTAATGTGTTTTCTAGTACTTTGTGGGCTAAGCGTATTCTAAAAAAAGCTAAAATTGCATGCGCTGGTTCACTAGAAGGAATACCCAATATTTTTGCAACTTCACTAATGCGCCCAACACCTTCTTCAATAACAGGCAGTTCAACCTTAACCGTTTCTTTTGGCTCTTTAGGAGTTTCAAGTATCGTATTAAAATCAAGGTAGGCAAGCTCATAAAGGTCACCCATATCTTTGAAGGGATGAATATCAATAGATAAATATCTCAATGAGCATCCCGTCCCTTCAATATCTGATTGTACAAAACAAAATTGTATTGCCTCTTGCACAAAATCAATAAACATTGAAACTTGTGCTTCTTCTTCGCCTTTTATTGGTACTCCAGCTACTTGCTCAAATTCTTTTTCTGAAAATGACGTCAATATAGTCATACTTGTTTTTAAACCTCAAATTTATTTATATTTTCAGTCCAATTCTAACGATCCTTGGATATTCAGTACAGTTTCCAATCTTTCATGAATTAATCACCTGAGCCATTATGCATTCATTCAAAGCATTAATTTATCTTTTATAGTTATTCGCTACCTTTATTATTTCTGTCATACATGACAATACTACCAGCTACAGCAACATTTAAAGAATACTCTCCTGGAAGCTTTATCAAAGATTGGCACTCTTTCAAAATCTGTGATGGCAAACCGCTTATTTCATTTCCCAATAAATATATGGCTCTATCTGGATGCTCAAACTCGCTTAACGGTATCGCAGCTTCAGCCATTTCTATAGCTACGAGTCTAGTTGAGTAAGGCAAATGTTCTTTTAACTCATCAAATGTCTTGAAGTGATACAATGGAATTCTAGTCCATGTTTTAGTTATGTCGCTTCCCTGATGCTTGTGCTTTTTATTGACGGTAAATATAAAGCTCGCACCTAACAAATATGCTGATCGCCATAGCGTCCCTATATTTATTTCATCACTGTTATTCAGGATTCCAATTCCAAAAAAGCCGTAATCATTTTTCAGTTTCTTTACTCGTGACATTCAGAATTGTAACTCGTCTTTAACCGTCATAATAAATCATCATTTACAAAAATACCTGCACTAATAAGTAATAGTATTAATAAAGACACCATTATTTTGGCTATCAATCATTCAGTGTACATTCTCGAATTTGCATCAAACTTATTGCTTTCGTTGAAAAAAAACATGAAACATGTTTATAACAAGTAAAATTGATATTACTTCTGAGATCTTTTTTCTCATCTTACTGGTGATTGACCAATGGATGTCTGTCTTTGTATTAGTCTAAACAGACACATGATTTGTCCAATTTGGATATTCATCGGCGCGCTTTATCATATTTCGAAGTACATCATGTGATCTTTTCAGTTTCACATAAGGGTCTCCCCCTTCTTCCCAGCCAAGATACCCAAACATACCTTCGTAACCTTTGTTTTTTAAGGCCCCAATAATCGCAAAATTATCTAATTCGCCAACATCTAACGGTTCTACTGTGGCAACACCTGCGAATCCTAGTGGACTTTTACGACTACCTGACAAATGTACTTTGCGTAAATACGGATAAATCTCATTAAGAACGTGAACTGGGCTACCCCCTTCTAATGCATACCAATGGAAGCTTGTGAAAACAATTCCAAGATTGGGATGGTTGATTTTCTTACACAAACGGACTGCATCACTATGTTTCTCGAGCCAAAATTTGATGTGGGTATATAAAAGTATTTCAATACCCCGTCGCTCACATATTTTCAAAGCATGTTTCAACCAATCAGTAACAGGCTTATCTCCATGTGTAGAAGACGACGTTATGCCTTTGCCAGCACTCCGTATAGAAAGATCTATTTGAGTACACCCTTCGATATTATCCAATAACGTTAGAATGCCACTATTCTGCGGGTGATCTATCGAATAATCTAAATCAAGTACAATATAAATACCTGTCGCATCAAGGCCATGCTTTTTTTTAACTGTGGCTAGTACATCTGCAGTTTGCCAACGTGTTCCGTCCCAGATGGAACGATGGATGCCATCATAGCCAATCTCTTTAACCATTTCGCATTGTGTATCAAAATCATAGACCCCTTGAGTATTGTAAAAAGCAAAATCCATAGCATAAATTTTATTAATCATCTTTTTTCTCTTCTTTTATAAATATTTAACTACTGATTCTAAAATTAGGCAGCACAGTTTCACCAATTTCTTCGATAACTTCCTCAGCAGGTCGTTTGCCTATTTTAAGATTTAAGGCGACATGGTTTACTCCGACAAGCTGGCATTGTTCTAAAAAATCAATCAATGCTTTAGTGCCACTTCTAAACCCAAGGTGTATTGGCGTAGGTGCTTCATCAGAATTTTCACTTAAATCGATATAAAATGATTGAGCAAACGGTTTAAATTCTTGATTTGCATGCTTTTTCAATTCTTCGTGCCATTGTTTAATTATATTCGCTTGCTGACTGATTGGCCTTGGATAAGTGATCCAACCATCTGCATTAGCGGCTATCCAGGCTAAGCTCTGTTGACTATTTCCGGTAACCAGAAACGGTAATTTACCAACGGCTTTGGGAATCGTATCCGCCAGACCTTCTAATATTGATGATTGACTCTGGATATGCGGAAAACTTTCTTCCAAAGCCTGTTTCATCACGTTGAAATGATCTTTGAACTTTTCGCCTCTTGTTTCAATGTTGATGTTAAATGCAGGAAATTCAACAGGTCTGTCTCCAGAGGCAACTCCTAGCACCAATCTACCATTTGACAATTGATCTATAGACGCGGCAGCTTTAGCTGTGTGTATTGGATGCCGAATCGGTAAAATAACTGAACCTGTCGCAAGCGCAATAGTTCTAGTCTGTGCGGCTATCCAACTAAGATAAACCCACACATCAAAGATTTGACCAACGTCATTAAAACTTGGATCACGCAATGGTACATCTCTGAACCATAGTGCTGCATAACCTAACTTTTCGGTCAATTTAGCTAGTCGTTCTTGTTCTTTCATTTCTGGGATGTCACTCTCGAATGATTCAAGTGGAAAAAAAATTCCTAGCGACAATTTATTTTCAACAAACATGCGTTTAAATCCGTTTCCAGATTCAATGGGTGCTGATGAATTTACTTCAAACACAAAGGCCTCCTATCTATGTTTAATGTTAAACTATGTATCCGTAACGTTCATTATCTCGGAGCTTATTATTATTAGTGAATTCTTGCTTTAAGTCTGTAATGACATCATTTTTAAATGCTTGCATTACCAAGTTAGGATCAAGCTTATAAAGCTTTGCTGTATTCAACCCAAAGATCTTGTTTTTTACGGCCCCATCTGCTGGACCTAATGGAGCAAACCCATGTTTCATTTGCATATCTTCTGGGATCTCTAATCGGCGCAAAGCTTCAATCTGCCATTGAGGCGAGCCATACCAAACAGAATCTGTTCCCCATACGACATGATCATCACCAAGACCTTTTATAAGAGTTCCTAATAAAGCTGCTGCAAAGCGTGGGTTGGCCGTTGCTGAATTAGCAAAACAAGTTCCTAAATCAGCATAGACATTGTCAACACCATATTCTTCCGGTATGTGCGCTAAATCGCTAGCCCATTTTATTTCGCCAGTGGCTTCAAACTCCGCTAGTGCTTTATCTGGTAATTCAAAAGCAGGTCGTAGGCAAGCATGATAAATAATGAAATTTATTTCCGGCCAATCTTTTGCTGCTTTTCCAATATCCCAGGCTGAAGCATGTTTCCAGACTTCGGGCCAGCTTGTTTCATAATCGGCTGGCATCAAACCTTTGTGTA
>CAJJDJ010000105.1 GCA_905182825.1 Thiotrichaceae bacterium UBA7359 | reverse complement strand
TAGCAATCTTTATGTAGCTGGTGGTTTCGGTAAGATAACTCTGGGTACACAGTCAATGCCGACTGATAACATCGGCGTTCTGTCTGATCCGTCAATGACCTTATGGTCTGGCGTGCCTCCAGTGTTCCGTGGTGGTGGTACTGCCATTCAAGGTCTAGGGGCTGCTGCTACAAACACGACTTGGGCATCAAATCTATTATGCCAAACGTCTACTTTAGGCATTGGTTTTGATTGTAATGGTGTTTATCGTACTGGTATTCGTTTTGACCTACCGGCCTTTGCAGGTGTTAAGATTGCTGTCGGTTACGCAAATGACGATATCTACGATGTTTCGCTCAATCACGCTGGTACAGTTGCAGGTCTAAATACCACTCTTGGTATGGGTTTTGCAATAAATCAAGGCGCCGGCAGAGGTGGCATTCAAGAATCTAAAGTATTCCAAGTTCAGGGTGGTCTCATGGACCCAGGTACGGGTATCTTTGGTTCGTTTGCATACATGAACGATGATGGTGACCTCGACGCAGCAAGTTTAGCTGTGAACGCTCAAATCGCCGCAACAGGCGTAGAAGTATCAGATGAAACAGAATCATATTTCCTCAAAGTAGGTGTGAAACGTGACTTTAATTCCTTGGGTGCTACTGTTGTTTCCTTCAAGTATGGTAACTATAAAGGCGGCTTTGGCGCTGGTGATGTTGGTATGTCAGACGTAGAAGTCGACCGTATAGGTTTTGAAATAGTGCAATACTTTGGCGCAGGTTTCCAAGTTTATGGTACATGGGAGCAGCTTGACCTTGACGCAGAATGTGAAAATGGTTCAGCGGCAAACCAAGCGACTTGTGCTACAAACTACAATGGTGCTGAAGAGTTGGATATGTTTTCTTTGGGCGCGACCTACTTCTTCTAAGCTGCAATTTAGTTAGAAATAAGTCTGTAAATATTAAAAGGCCTCTTCGGAGGCCTTTTTTTTTGATAAATATTCGTGTGTTTTATCTGCTTTCGATTCTAGAAACTAGAGCAATAAATAACAGTGTATAGCGATATTTTAAGTATCATCCTCGCATTGAGTATATTGAAGAGCAGTGTTTAAAGTGCAAGGACGTTGAGAGACGATAGTGCAATCTAAAGTGTAAACATTTTTCATTAATGAACCATATTGTTGTAGACTTCATCTCTGTTATGCAGTCAAAACTTATTAAGCCACTAAAAAAATACTAATCCATGAACACAATTAACAATGCATTGATATCCTTCATCATCTCCCTTGTCTTATTCTTTTCTACGGCTGTGTCGGCAGTTAGTTGGTTCGGTGATGATGAAGAAATTATTTGGGAAGGTGCTGTAAATAATTACTTCAAGTACGCTGAGTTGGATGATTCAGCATTTGGAAAAAACGACCATCCGTTTAAAGTTGATGAGGAAGAGTTAATCAATGCGCTTAGTGCATTGGCATATACCGAGACTGGACTTCTTGGCGGAGAAACAGTTGTTCCCGTTTTTTCGTATTCGCAAATACGCATCCTTGCAGAATATTTATCTAAAGGGCTAAGTGAAGCAAAACCAAATCAAGACATTATTTATGCGATTGGCGGTTCTAGTAAGAAGGTGATTATTTTAACAAGAAAATCGTACACAACTGGTTCTGTATTTTATAAAGATAACAAACTGAATATTCTTATTGGTGAATATAATTTTTTGCGAAGCCAAGCAATGGAAAAAGAACTCGATCCTTCGGGACGCGGAGATATAAATTATAGTTTTAGTCACGGGAAACGCACGAAGAAATCGAATAAGTTCAAAAATAGTTTGCTTGGTATTGCTGGAATCAGTCAAAAAGCTATTAATGGTAAGCTGAGACAAGATTGGATAGAGATTGATGTCAAGGTTGCAGCCGAAGCTTATCTTGCTAGTAAGGAAGCAGAAGAGGACTCAGGCGCTAGTAATGCTCGTATTTTAAAGATAGAAGCAGCGAAATTAGCTAAACAGAGGCGGGAAATGCGTTCTGAAATGGCGCGACTACGAAGAGATATGAATAAGAAAGATAAGGCCGTTTCCTCAACAAGAAACATAGAAGATAGAATTACAACATTGGATGAGTTACTAGCAAAAGAATTAATCTCGAAAGAAGAATACGCCGCCAAAAGAAAAGAAATACTTAATGATATATGAACAACTAATTACTAATTACTAATTCTGTTTCAATTGAAAATACTTTATCCAGAAATTGAGCCGTTTGAATCAGGCTACTTAAAAACACATTCATCACATCAAATCTACTATGAGCAGGTGGGTAACCCCCATGGCCAAGCTGTCATTTTTTTACATGGCGGCCCGGGCTCAGGCTGTAATGAAAATCATCGTCGATATTTTAATCCAGAAAAATATAGAATAATTTTGTTTGACCAACGTGGTAGTAATCGTTCTAAACCAAATGGTGAAGTTGAAAATAATTCAACACAAGATATTCTCAATGATATTGAATCCATTCGAAAGATTCTGAAAATCAATAAGTGGACTCTATTTGGTGGTTCATGGGGTGCTACATTGGCATTGCTTTATGCTGAGCAATACCCTCAGCAAGTCACTGGCATTATATTACGGGGCACATTTCTAGCAAGACAGTGCGATTTTGATTGGTTTGCAAAAACGGGCGTAAATAAAATTTTTCCAGATTATTGGCAGGAATTTTTAACACTCTTTGATGATGCTGAAAAGCAAAACTTACTAGACGCCTTATTCCATCGAATTTTTTCAGATAATCAACAAATACGACAAGAGAGTGCAAAAGCATGGGCTTTGTGGTCAGGACGAGTTGTTACTCATGGCTTTGTTAAAGACTATATGCTGGATACTAAAGATGTAAATAAGCTAGTCATTGATGCAAGGATTGAAATGCATTACGCCAGAAATAAGTATTTTATTAGTGAGAATCAAATTATAGACAATATTTCTCAACTGCCTGAGGTACCAACGACTATCATTCATGGTCGCAAGGATTTAACTTGTCTACCAGAATCTTCTTGGCTCGTACATCGAGCGCGACCAGATTCTAAGTTGGTTATTGTTCCTGATGCGGGTCATCTTGCGGGTGAGCCCGCAATGGTGGATGCACTAGTAACGGCCACAGATGAAATGATTGGTGGTATGGAATGAGTATTTTGCATCGAGAGGGACCGTTGATTATGGGGATACTTAATGTTACTCCGGATAGTTTTTCTGACGGTGGTCAGTTTAATACTATTGAGTCAGCTGTTAATCAGGGCAAACAAATGATTGATGAAGGTGCCGATATCATTGATGTCGGTGGTGAATCTACTCGACCTGGTTCTGAACGAGTCAGCGTGGAAGAGCAGATTGAAAGGGTTGTTCATATAATAAATGCAATTAATGAGACGAAACCTGAGCACGTTGAAATAAGTATTGATACGACTCGAACGAGGGTCGCTGAGGCTGCTGTTGCTGCCGGTGCTTCAATCGTCAATGATGTGTCGGGTGGCAATGATGAGCCTGAGATAATTGATTTATGTGCGAAGAAGGGATGCTCGTATATTATTATGCATATGTTAGGAACACCTGACACTATGCAAAAAAAGCCTGTTTATGAGGATGTGGTCTTAGATATTAAGCAATTTTTAGAGAGCAAAATAGAGCAATGTATAAGAGCAGGGTTAGATAAAAAAAATATTGTAATCGATCCCGGTATCGGCTTTGGTAAAACGCGTGAGCACAACCTTTTGTTATTGAAGAACGTAACAGTATTTGTTGAAACTGGTTACGCTGTGTTGATGGGGACCAGTCGAAAAGGTTTTATGGGTTCAATTTGCAAAGTAGATGCACCGAATGAACTTGTCGGTGCGACCGCTGCAACAACGGCATTAGGTGTCTATGCCGGTGTTAAATTATTTCGTGTACATGATGTCAAACCGAACAGGCAAGCAGCGGACGTTGCCTGGACGATTTTGAACAGTTAAATTAATTAAGCTTCAGTTTTTTCTATCTCTTTTGCGACAATTTTTTTAGAATTCTTCATGTTTCTAAATACCAATGGTTTTTCTGCTACATTATTATCTGTTTCTTCTGCTGCTAATTTTGCAATTCGGTCAACATCATCTAGCAACTCCTGATGATGTGGTGATTTATCACAAACCGGATCAGTGTTCGCTGCATCACCGGTCATCATAAATGCCTGACAGCGACATCCTCCGAAATCTTTCTCTTTTTCATCACAAGAACGGCAAGGTTCTTTCATCCACTCAAAACCTCGAAAATGATTAAAGCCGGGTGAGTCTTTCCAAGCTTCTTCGACACTGACGTCTTTCACATTAGGAAAATCGATTGGTAATTGTCCCGCCTCATGGCAGGGTAGTGCAGTGCCATCCGGAGCAATAGTTAGAAAGATAGCTCCCCATCCATTCATGCAGGGTTTCGGACGGTTCTCAAAATAATCGGGAATAACATAGATGATCTTTGATTTGCCTTTCATCCTGATTTGATATTCTTTTGCAACGATTTCTGCTTTAGCTAATTGTTCGCGTGTAGGCAGAAGTTGGTCAACATTAATACGTGACCAGCCATAGTATTGTGTGCTGGCTAATTCAACATAATCGGCATTGAGTTCAACTGTCATCTCGAGAATGTCTCGAATTTGTTCGATATTCTTACGATGAATAACTATGTTCAAGACCATAGGATATTCATAGGCTTTTACAATACGCGCCATTTCTTTTTTATGCTGAAATGTTTTAGTGCCACCGAGAAAATTATTTAATTCTTCGTCGCTAGCCTGAAAACTAATTTGTATGTGGTCCAGTCCGGCGTCTTTGAAGCGTTTAACACGTGCTTCATCCATGCCCACACCAGAAGTAATGAGGTTGGTGTAATAACCCAGGTGTCTTGCTTCTTGAATAAGTTCTTCAAGATCCGGACGCACTAATGGTTCTCCTCCGGAAAAGCCAATTTGAGCAGCACCCATCTTACGCGCTTCTTGCATCACACGAACCCAATCTTCAGTAGATAGCTCGTTTTGATATTTCGCTATCTCCAGTGGGTTTGAACAATATGGACACTGAAGGGGGCACCGATAGGTTAACTCCGCTAGCAACCATAAGGGTGGTTTCACATCATTTTTTGTTTCTAATCCAGCCGGTATCATAAGCAACCTCCAAGAATTTCATAACATCATCTTCCAAGTTATTTTCTGAAAATGTAGTTTCTAAATCTTTAATTATTTTATCAATAGATTCTTCTCCATCAATACGTTTCATAATCTCACCCGCACTTTTACTCAGCTTAACCATGCCTTCAGGGTAAAGGACAACGTAACAGTCCTGTACTTCTTCCCATTGAAAACGAAAGGTAGGTGCGATTTCTGGTTTGTCTGCCTTAGTTATGCTCATATGAGTAATTTCAACAATTATGAAAGGGTCGTTTTTTTTCTATGTAGGCCATCCACATGCAGTCGAGCATCGTCCAGAGGATATCTAGTTTTAATTGTAGTATGTTCAAAGCGCGCTCTTGGTCCTCGCGTGTTTTAAAATAATCTAAAGTGATTTGCAAGCCATGTTCAACATCACGTCGTGCTTCAGTCAGACGCTTTCGAAAATAGATATAACCCTTTTTATCAATCCATGGATATATCTCTGGCCAGTTATCTAATCGCTTTTGATGAATTTTTGGTGCGAATAATTCCGTCAATGAAGAACATGCGGCCTCTTGCCAAGTAGCGCGCCGAGCAAAATTTAAATAGGCATCAATTGCAAAGCGGACGCCGGGCAGAACATGTTGAAAAGATGTTGTTTCTTGACGACTTAAGCCGACTGCTTCAGACAGTTGTAACCAGGCTTCAATGCCACCTTCTTCGCCTTCAAAACCATCATGATCGATAATTCTCTGAACCCATTGGCGACGGACATCACGCTCTGGACAATTAGCCATAATGGCTGAATCTTTAATAGGGATAGTTGTTTGGTAATAGAAACGATTAGCAACCCAACCCTGAACGGCTTCTTTATCGAGGCCACCTTCATTCATTAAATGATGAAATTCGTGATTAATATGGTAATACTTTTCTTTTGCACGCAGTTTTGCTTCAAATTCTTCGCGTGACCAAGGTGTTTTTTCTTCAGACATCAATAATTCTCCAGCTCATATTATAAATGAATATCCATACCATCATAGGATACTTCGATATCAAGATCGTTCAGCTGTTTGCGTTCAGCTGAATCTTCATCGAGTATCGGATTTGTATTATTGATGTGAATTAATATTTTACGAGGCTTCTCGAGGCTACTCAGCGTATCTTTGATACCACCTTTGCTGGATTGGTCTAAATGCCCCATTTCACTTGCTAGTTTATCGCTGATACCATGCCGTGACATCTCATCGTTAGTCCAGACAGTACCATCAATCAACACAACATCGGCATTTGCCATGTATTCATAGACGTGGTCTTCGATAACACCTAGACCGGGAGCATAAAAGAGGTTCTTTCCTGTGGAAGTATCTTCGACCTTATAACCGACGTTATCTCCAGGAACAGTATTATGTCTGTGCGGGGAGTAGGGTGGTGCTTCACTCTTTAATGGCACCGCGGTGAATATAAGGTTATCAGCCTTGGGAATAGTAAACGATGTTTGTTCTGTACTTACTTCATGCCAATTAACGCCACGAAAATGTCCCAAAATATTAAAGATCGGATAACCTGTTGTCATATCTTCATAAACACTCTCTGTACAGTAAACATCCCAAGGTTTATCATGTTCGCGTAGGATAATTAAGCCAGTAGAATGGTCAATTTGACCATCACAGAGAATAATCGAACAAATACCAGTATCACGAACTTTTCGTGCTGGTTGTAACGGTGGAAAAGATTCAATCTGTGCACGTATATCGGGAGAAGCATTGAATAATACCCAATCTTTATCATTTCCACTGATGGTGATGGAAGATTGTGTTCGTGAGGAGCTTTTTATGGTGCCTAATCGTAATCGTTTGCAGTTATCGCAGTTGCAATTCCATTGAGGGAAACCGCCACCGGCGCCAGTGCCTAATAAATGTATATGCATAATTTTAAGTGATTTTTATAATTATAAAACGTGGTAATGATAAACGCGTTACTTAATAAACGCGAATATTGAAGCCGCACAAATGTAACATAATAGAAAATACTGTATTACTAATACCATCAAGTTCTTATATTGTGAGTTTTCAAAAATTATTTTTTGATTGAATTTATCTATATATTGATATGTATCGTCACTTTGAAGTTGAAAAGGATATTGATACATTCAAGTACTGACCAATCGATTTTTATCTCTCCTAAAGAAAAAAAGTGTAACTACTTAGATTAGAGCTATATTCGTGCCAGCTTATAAAAAGAATTAAAAAACATAAAAAAATTACATATAATCAATAATATAAATATCATACTTAAAGTTAGTACTATCTTTTTAATGATTTTCATATGGGTGAATGAATGTTTTTATTCGTTTTAGATGGTTCATATTGACCACATTTTCAATTAAAATAGTTCTCTCAAATCAGGTGGCAGCTGCTTATAATGAATCTTAATGCACGAATCTAAACAAGAACATATCCTCTTTCTCACTGGTAAACTCGCACAAAAGCGTCTGCAACGAATTCTTGAGGAAATGGCACCTATTGAATTCACCTATGAGATTAGAAATATAGGCGTCAGCGTCGCCGCTTTGATGACGGCACAAATGCTCATTCGGCGTCTGACAGAATTGAAAGGAATAAATCGTATTATTGTTCCGGGTTTATGCCGTGGAGATTTGACGGTTACTTCAGCGGAATTGGGTATAGAGTGTGTGCTTGGCCCAATTGACTTAAAAGATCTCCCTGTCTTTTTTGGGCGAAAGGGTAAGCCAATTGACCTTAGTCAATATGATGTTGAGATATTTGCTGAAATTGTAGATGCACCGATGGTAAGAATTGAAAAAATCCTAGAACGGGCAGAAAAATATCGTCGAGATGGTGCAAACGTCATAGATGTAGGCTGTTTGCCGGATACGCCATTTCCTCATTTAGAGGATACGATAGAAGCATTACATGATAGAGGCTTCAAGGTGAGTATCGATTCGCTTGAAGAGAATGATTTGCTACGTGGTGGTCGAGCAGGGGCTGACTATTTATTAAGCTTAAAAGAAAGTATGCTCTGGATAGCGGAAGAGGTTGCATCAGTGCCCATATTAATACCAGAAACACATGGTGACATGTCTTCTTTGTATCGTGCTATTGAAAAGTTTTCCAAGAAAGGCATGCCTTTTTATGCTGATGTAATATTAGATCCTATTCATTTTGGTTTTACCAAATCTATCATCCGTTATCATGAGTTACGACATAATTGTCCTGATATTAAAATTATGATGGGTGTTGGTAATCTAACAGAGTTGACTGAAGCCGATACAACCGGGATTAATGCGATGCTGTTTGGGTTAATATCTGAAATGCAACTGGATGCTGTGTTAGCAACCGAGGTTAGCCCTCATTGTCGTTCTGCTATACGAGAAGCAGATAAAGCTCGCCGCATGATGTACGCTGCAAGAAGGGATAGTAGCTTGCCCAAAGGATTGGATAGTTCATTATTAGGTATGCATGCTCGTAAGCCTTTTCCTTATAGCGCAGAGGAAATTAATGAGATTTCCAAAGAGGTCAAAGACCCTAGTTATCGAATTCAGGTGAGTGCTGAAGGCATACATGTATATAATCGTGATGGTATAAATACAGACGCAAATCCTTTTGAGTTGTTTCCTAAATTAGATTTATTAGAGGATGATGCGCCTCATTCATTTTATATGGGTGTGGAGTTAGGTAAGGCACAAGTTGCCTGGCAATTGGGTAAAAATTATATGCAGGATGAAGAGCTTGATTGGGGCGCTTCAGTTGATACAAAAACAGAACAACAAAAGGATGATGACTCTCGCGCTGCTCATTCAATGAAAGAGTTGCGTAAAGAGACTACAGAATATAAAAGAGAAGGCAATACATTAAAAGCGAGTCGTAATAAAAAGAAAGAAAAAAAATGATTCAAGAAGTTATAGTGACAACTACTAATGAAGATGGTTCTACCCATATAGCACCGATGGGTATTAAAAAAGAGTCTGAACTGATTATTATCGCACCATTTAAACCTTCTGCAACATTAGAAAATATACAGCGTAATAAATCAGCTGTAATTAATCGAGTTGATGATGTTCGTGTTTTCGCGGGTTGTTTGACGGGTCACAAAGATTGGCCATTACTACCTACTGAAAAGATAAAAGATCATCGTTTAGAGGTGGCGTTAAGTCATTTAGAGCTCGGTTTAGAGAGATTTGAAGATGATGAATTGAGACCACGATTTTATTGTAAGCAATTAATTGAAATTAATCATAAGCCATTTCAAGGTTTCAGTCGTGCTCAATCTGCAGTGTTGGAAGCGGCAATATTAGTTAGTCGCTTACATATGTTGACGAGAGAAAAGATAGATCAGGAAGTAGAATACTTGGCAATAGCCATCGATAAAACTGCTGGTAAAAATGAAAAAGTCGCATGGGAATGGCTAATGGAAAGAATCAAGCAATATAGACAAGTATCGACTCAGGAAAAGACCGTATGACTGGTATGCTTGCGAGTGTGACTTCTGTAGAAGAAGCGCAGGTCGTCCTTAAAGCAGGTGTTGACATCATAGATTTAAAAAATCCGGAGCAGGGTGCCTTAGGTGCGCTTGAAACTCATGTTGTTGGAACTGTTGTTAAATCTATATCTGGGAAAACCCTTACTAGTGCCACTGTGGGCGATATTGAGTCGAGTGATCCCTCATTAAGCAAATTGATAGTCAACATGGCAAATACCGGGGTTGATTATGTCAAAGTAGGTTTGTTTGATGATTATGCAAAAGAGTCTTTTATTGAAGTTTTAGATCAAGCAGCCAAAAACAATATAAAAATTATAGTTGTTCTATTTGCAGAAAATTATACGACCTTAACTTTACAGGATCATTTATTGAAAAGTGAAATTAGTGGTTTGATGTTAGATACAAAGAATAAAACAGGTGAGAATTTACTTTCTTTAATAAAATGTGAGGAATTAGATAATTTTGTTCGAACTGCAAAAAAACATGGTTTAATAACAGGACTTGCAGGTTCTTTGCGGAACGAAGACATAGCTTCATTGTTAGATATTAAGCCTGATTATTTAGGTTTTCGCGGCGCGCTTTGTTCTGAAAATGACAGAGTGAAATCAATAGAGGCTAAAAAGATTACTAAGATAAGAAAAGCAGTCACACAACAAAAGATCACTAATCATGGTGATGTAGAATATAAAGGTGAGGCGTTAAACAATGACACAATGGCGTAAAGAAGGGAAAGACGAAACATATTCTGAAACAGAGATAGAGGCACGGTTGAAAGACGAGCTACAAGAATGGTATTTTGAAGGCGGTTGGATACGACGAAAATATAAAACAAGTGGTTGGAAGGCAACCTTAATGGTTGTAAACACGATTGGCCATTTAGCAGAAGTTGGCTGGCACCATCCTGACTTAACAGTTTCTTATGCTTTTGTTACGGTAAAACTGATGAATCATGCAGCAAAAGGAATTACCGATAAAGACTTCGAATTAGCACTAAAGATTGAAGAAGTTATACAATGGCAGCCTAATAAAGAAGGGGGTAGCTCTCTTGATGGGACACCTCAAGACCCAAGATTTAAGTACATTAGATACGATTGATGCCCACCAAATAAGGCACCAATTGCAATCTTTATAGCGAGTTTGATTTACGCTATCTCGCCGCGTTCAAAATTGTATTCTGTGATGGCGCCCACGTTATTGATCATAAAGGTACAGTTGCTGTTGAACGAAACTGCAGACTTAGTAAATTTTATAGCCTTTGCACCACCGGTTAAGTCTACTTCATCTTCTGGGACACCGAAATGCGCAACTGCTTTTTCTATGTGCCTGCCAACGAAGTGATCCAAGATATTAATAAATTCGACTTCAGTACGGGGATATTTAAGAATCCCGTGACTTCTGTTTGCACTGCTATCGGTTTTATACGTCATTTTTAAAATACTCCATGCATAATTTCTAACCACAAAAGTGCTAGATGTTAGTATCTAGCTATTAATTGCGCGTAAGTATACTCAAGCTGTTGGTTATTGTCGTGCTTTAGATAAAATCTATAAAATTCAGTGTGTTATACTATTCTGATTGTCTATGATGATCTTTAAGATTTGAAATGCTCAAAAATTGCTAGGTTTATCGTTTCCAAAGTCCGGATTTCCCTCCCGATTTTTCGGATAATTGAACGTTAAAGATAGTCATGCCCCTATCAACCGCTTTGCACATATCATAGATAGTTAATAATGTAATTTGAACAGCCGTAAGTGCTTCCATTTCTACTCCCGTCTTGCCTTCGGTTTCAACACGGCAATGACAACGGATTGAGGTATTCTTTTCATCAATGGCGAAATCAATATCAATATGAGTGAGGGAAAGAGGGTGACAAAGGGGTATAAGGTCAGCGGTTTTTTTTGCTCCCATAATACCTGCTGTTCTTGCTATACCAAATACGTCGCCTTTTTTATGACTTCCTACTTTGATTAGTGATAATGTTTCTTTTTGCATAGAAATATCACCAACAGCAACAGCAACGCGATGAGTGACTGATTTATCTTTGATATTAACCATGTGAGCTGCTCCATGATCGTTAAAATGTGTTAATTTTGACATATCATTACGTTCTCTTTGATATAATTCTTTAATACTACTCAAATAAAGACTTTAAGCAATCATATGCAAGTATCTGTTAAATATTTTGCCAGCCTTCGCGAATTGATCGGCGAGACGACCTCTATTATTCATGTTGAAGAAGGCGCCACTGTTAATTCACTCTGGCGATCGATTATTGAAACAAAAAATGTCAAGTTTGATAATGTCATGATGGCAGTCAATATGGAATATGTGAAATCAGAACATCAACTGAAGTCGGGAGATGAGGTGGCTTTTTTTCCACCGGTTACTGGAGGTTGATTTATGTTGGTCGAGATTCGAAAAAAATCGTTTAATGCTTATGCAGAAATTCAATATTATCTGGATAGTCTGGATATTGCTGGAAAGTATGGTGCGACGTCAAATTTTGTCGGTTCAATGCGTGATTTTAATAAAAATAAAAAAGTAACACATATGACGTTGGAGCATTATCCGGGGATGACAGAAAAACATCTCGAAACGATTGCCAAAGAATCAATTGAAAAGTGGAAACTGCTTGATGTATTGATATTGCATCGAATAGGTAATATTAACGTAGGAGAGGATATCGTTTTAGTTGCGACTTGGTCTTCGCATCGAAAAGATGCATTTGAGAGTTGTCGCGCAATAATGGAACAATTGAAATCAGGAGCGCCATTCTGGAAAAAAGAAGAAACAAGCGCAGGCGATATATGGGTTGAAAAAAATACTCCTGGTTATTAAATGCATTAGACATTAAATGAATAATTCTGCACACACACACAAATAAAACAGTCTATTTAAGGGTACAAACTAAAATTAATTATACTTGGATGAAATGATATTGCATTTTGTATTTTAAGTGCACTATCACTAGAGTTTGTCTATTCGTTCCCATTTAGAAAATTATTTGAAATTGAAATAAAATCGAGTTGAATTTTATCAAACAAGTCCATGGAACAATTGAACGTCAACTAAGTCTTCTGGAGAGACACCATTGTTCTCCAATGATAATACGATGAAACAATTTGCATCGGCCATAGAACGTAATATTCCAGAGCCTTGCGCCCCTGTCTTTCGAACAGTCATGCGCCCAGTGTCATCACACTCAAGGATACCGCGTTGATATTCAACCCTTCCCGGACGTTTTTTTAGTTTTGATATGCAAGGCACTTTCAACAGCATTGGCGATGTTGCTTTTTCACCAATGATTCTCTTCAACGCGGGTTGCACAAACTGATAGAATGTCACCATGACTGAAACCGGGTTTCCTGGTAGTCCAAAAAAATAAGTTGAATCTAGTTTTCCGAAAGTAAAGGGACGGCCTGGTTTCATGGCTACCTTCCAGAAATCTACTTCACCATACTTTAATAGACTCTCTTTAACATAGTCTGCTTCCCCAACTGAAACGCCACCCGAAGTAATTAATACGTCAGACTTTCCTTTCGCGTCCGATAAGGCCTTATCCATTAATTTGCGATTATCCTTTACAACCCCCATATCAATTGTGTCAACACCTAAACGTTTAAGCATTCCATAAAGGGTGTAACGATTGCTGTCATAGATAGCACCATTGTCGAGTTTGTCCCCAACTGAACGTAGCTCATCTCCAGTTGAGAAAAATGCGACGCGTATTTTTCTATATACAGTTACTTTAGCAAGACCTAAGGATGCAAGCAGACCTATATCTGCCGGTGTAACTTTAATTCCTTTTTCAAGAACTAGGTCTCCAATAGCTAGGTCTTCTCCTGCTTCACGAACGTTGTTTCCAGCTTTTGTTTCAATTCCTAGTGCGATGGTATCTCCAGACCTTTCAACAGCTTCTTGCATGACAACGGTGTCTGAGCCATCTGGCATAATGGCACCAGTCATAATACGAATACATTCCCCTTTTTTGATTTTTATATTAGAAGGTTTGCCAGCAAAGCTTGAACCGATGATTTTTAGAGAAATTTTCCCATTGAAAGGGAGGTCAACAGCATTAATAGCATATCCATCCATCGCGGAATTACGACCTGAAGGCACGTTGATCTCAGAAGTGATATTAGTAGCTAGGACGCGACCCAGTGATTCTCTAATCGGGATGCTTTCTGTTTCAGTTGTCGCCGAAATCTTATTAAATATTATTTTTAATGCTTCATCAGGCAAGATAGAATTTGGATCATAATCATCCATGCAACTGTAATCTTTATTTATGCCATTTTCGGTCATAATGAATTTTAGTGATTATAGATAGTAGTGCTATTTCTTTTTAAAAATTTTTTGATTATGAAGTGCATGATTGCA
>CAJJDJ010000104.1 GCA_905182825.1 Thiotrichaceae bacterium UBA7359 | reverse complement strand
GGCTGATGATTACATGCTAGGTAAACTAATTTCTGATCTTGGTTATAAAATTCATCTCTCAGACTTGATTGTTGAAAATATTGTTGAAGAAACATCGTTTAAGGATTTAATTCTACATGAATTGCGTTGGGCCAGAACATTAAGAAGAGTTGAACCGTTGGGATACTTTTTCACTTTCTTAACAGACACACTTATTATCAGCAGCGTTACCGCTATTATTTTTTATATATCAACACAAAATTTAGGGCTGACACTATTCCCAGTTTTACTTGTGTTGCTTGCCCGTATAATTTTACATATTCGTACAAAACAGATTACAGGTTCAAGTCGAGCTGGTTCAGTCTGGTTAATTCCACTGAGAGATATATTATCTTTTAGCATCAGAGTAATTAGTTTTACTGGCACATCTATCCAATGGCGTAACAATGCTTTCAATGTTGATCGGTCTGGACTTATACATGCTGAAAAAAAAATGTTAATTGAATCAGACCCTGTAAAAGACAATCCTTACTTAGCAACATCACAAGATTATTAATTCGGAGTATTAGCTAACAATGTTAAAATCTTTATTTCTCAATCCACCCTCATTCAATGGTTTTGATGGCGCTGCTGGTTCGCGTTATCAATGTACCCGTGAAGTAAAATCATTCTGGTACCCAACATGGTTGGCTCAATTAGCAGCGTTAGTTGAGGGCAGTCGTTTAATCGATGCCCCTGCTAGAGGAATATCGCTTGATGAGGTGCTTCCATTAGCAAATGAATATGAATTTTTAGTGATCTATACCAGTACACCATCTTTTTCAAATGACGTAAAAATTGCTGAAGCTTTTAAAGAAAAAAATCCGAATTTAATTATCGGTTTTTGTGGTGCTCATGTTGCGGTCAACCCTGACCAAACTGTTATTGCATCAGATGCTATCGATTTCGTCGCAGGTAATGAATTTGATTTTACTATTAAAGAAATTGCTGAAGGTAAATCTTTGGAAGAAGTTGATGGAATTATCTACAAAAAAGACGGGAAACCAGTTCATAACAAACCGCGCGCCTTGATCGAAGACATGGACACCCTGCCTTGGGTAACGCCGGTTTATAAAGATAATTTAGTTACAACCGATTATTATAATGGCTATATGCTACACCCCTATATGTCGTTCTATACTGGTCGTGGTTGTAAATCACACTGCACATTCTGTCTATGGCCGCAAACAATATCTGGTCATAACTATCGTCATAAATCTGTTAAAAACGTCATTGATGAATTGATCTATGCGCGCGATAACTTTCCAGAAATAAAAGAGTTCTTTTTTGATGATGATACTCTGACTGATAATATTTCTTATGTTGAAGAACTAGCTAAAGAAATTGGTAATTTGGGTATCACATGGTCATGTAACGCGAAAGCTAATGTTCCTTATGAAACGCTGAAGATCATGAAAGACAATGGATTACGTTTATTATTGGTCGGTTACGAATCAGGAAATCAACAGATTTTGATTAATATCAAGAAAGGTATTCGTACTGATATTGCACGTCAATTTACCAAAGATTGTCACAAGCTTGGGATTGTTATTCATGGGACATTTATCGTTGGTCTCCCTGGCGAGACAAAAGAAACCATCGAGGAATCGATTAAGTATGCACAGGAATTGAATCCGCAAACGATTCAAGTCTCACTGCCTGCGGCCTATCCTGGTACATTTTTATATGAACAAGCTGTTGAAAATGGCTGGTTAATCGTCGATGAAGAATTGGTAGGTGATGATGGTGTGCAGCACTCTGTATTAAACTATCCTCATTTACCTAGCGAGGATATATTTGAAGCGGTCGATAATTTTTATAAACGCTTCTATTTTCGTCCATGGAAAATGGCTGTACTGTTTTTCGAAATGTGTCGTGACTGGGAAATAATGAAACGTCGCGCGCGTGAAGGTGTCGAATTCTTCAAGTTCTTGTTTGGTCGGGGGAGCACAGCCTGAAAAAATTGATTGTTACTGGTGATGATTTTGGTCTTTCCACACCTGTTAATGATGCAATAATAAAGGCTCATGAGGAAGGTATTCTAACGACTACGAGTTTAATGGTATCAGCACCAGCTGCAGAAGATGCTGTCGCTTATGCAAAAAGTCTTCCTAAATTGAACGTAGGGTTACACCTTGTATTAAGTAACGGTAAGGCAACATCACCTACAGCAGAAATTCCTGCTTTGGCAAATGCGAAAGGTCAGCTAAACAATAATCTAGTGCGTTCTGGAGTAATGATGTTCTTTCACTCTGTAACAAAAATACAATTAGAAAAGGAAATTCGTGCACAATTTGAAGCTTTCAGAGCGACTGGGCTGAAATTAGATCATGTAAATGCCCATAACCATATGCATTTGCATCCTACAGTATTCGATTTGATTATAAAGATAGGAAAAGAATTTCAAATAACGGCTATTCGTATACCCAATGAACCATCATTAGACTCAATCATCAATGGGAGAAAAGATAAGCTACTACGTAAGCTTCGTTTCCTTTTTTTCAAACCATTTGTATCTCGCATGAAAAAATTGTGTGAAATACATGGTATTAAATATAATGACATAATCTATGGTTTAAATGATAGTGGTCACATGAATATCAATACATTGATTCGTATCATTCCTCACATCTCCGATGGTGTTACAGAAATTTATAGCCACCCGGCAACTGAGCGATGGGATGATATTGATCCAGCTGCGAGCGACTACGAGTTTGAAGCAGAGTATAAAGCTTTAATACATCCTCGTACTAAGCGAACTGTTCAGAAATTTAATATAAGACTCTCTGGTTTCAATTCATAACTATGGCAATTTTTGATGGTCGGTGATTCTTGGACACATAAAGTAGCACGTGTTTGTATATTGCCTTTAATTAATACACCAGTAACACCAAATCACATAACAGTCCTACGTTTAATTACTGGACTTATGGCTTGTGGCTTACTTGCTATCGGATCTTATGAAAGCAATCTCTGGGGAGGTATATTATGGTTAATATCCGCATTTCTCGATCGTGCTGATGGAGAACTAGCTAGAGTTTCTGGTACAACTAGTGAATGGGGACACAAGTTTGATTATTTCTCTGACGTTACAGTAACAGCATTATTCTTTATCGGTATCGGTATAGGCTTACGAGATAGTCCACTAGGCTTTTGGACTATATTTATGGGGTTAAGCGCATCAGCTGGAGTCGTTGCAGCAGAAGTTTTAGCTGAGATAATCGATCAAGCACAAAAAGATGTGGGAAAAAAAGCCTACGCTGGATTTGCCGGTTTTGATTTTGATGATGTACTTTACTTATTCGCCCCTATCGTTTGGTTAAACTTGCATTTCCCATTTCTTGTCGGTGCTTCAATAGGAGCGCCTATATTTGCATTAATCACTTGGTATCGACTCCCTAATAATAAATTTTAGTTGTGCTTATTGTGTTAATAACGTTAACCTTACTGAACGTTTGTTTTAATTAATACTCCGAGAAGGTTTATAACAATAAGGTATAAAAACTTATGCTGAAGAAAATAACATTTATAAGTTTATTTTTATTAATCTTATCAACAGAGATTGTTGCTGACAGTTCAAATAGCGTTATCGATGCTAATCGATTATTAGCAGCATCGAATGAAACTACCAATTGGCTTTCATTTGGAAAAGACTACACAAATCAGAACTTTTCCCCACTTAAAAAAATCAATGCTACGACTATCAAACGACTCGTTCCAAAATGGATATTTCAAACTGGGAAGAAGGGATCATTTCAAACACAACCTTTAGTTGCAGACGGTGTAATGTATGCGACCATCCCAGGTAACGATGTAGTAGCACTTGATGCTGCTAAGGGTACCCTTCTTTGGCGCTACAAACACAAGAATCGAAAAGAAAAAAATAAAGCTGGTCCTGCCAATCGTGGTGCGGCATTGGGTTACGGTAAAGTATTTGAGGCAACCAATGATGGACGATTGATTGCACTAGACCAAACGACTGGTGAAATTGTTTGGGATAAAATTATTGCACGCCCCACAGATAGCGAACTTGAAGGTCTTACTCAAACACAAAAAGACTTTTTGATCGAGAATATTGACACACTACCCGCCAAAATGGCGCCGGTAGTCTATCGCGATCTAGTCGTCGTCGGTGTAACTGCTGCTGGTTATGGTATGTTTTATAATATTTTCTCGCGATTTGCTTTAAAAGGACTTTCTCCTGATGAAATTCCAGCAGCGGACCGATTTTTAGGTCTACGTGGTTATGTTGCTGCTTTTAATGTAAATACTGGTGAAGAAGTTTGGCGCTGGCACAGT
>CAJJDJ010000103.1 GCA_905182825.1 Thiotrichaceae bacterium UBA7359 | reverse complement strand
CTTGTCTGGGAATGGTGTAGTAATGAATTTCATCCCTATAATGATTTCTCTCCTTACCCATATGCCAATTATTCAATACCTTACTTTGATGGTCAACACTATGTATTAAAGGGAGGTAGTCGACATACAAAAGCGAATATTAAACGAGCTAGTTTTCGCAATTATTATCAGGCGGATAAGCGTCATATTTTTGCAGGTTGTCGATTAGTATATGACTGATTTATTCGTATGCTAGCCACTTAATCTCTTCTGTTCTGCCGATATACTGTCTATCAATTACCATTCCTATTTAAATATGAATTTAATTGTTCTTAGAAAAATTAAATTTTCTAGAGCAAAACGATAATTTCTTCATTCGACAATGTCTAGTGATAACGATTAGACTAGCACAATCTGAATCAAAATTTTATTATCTTAGTAACAATAAGAGTAATCGTATGTCTTGGGTACAGGATAAATTAAATATAGTAAGCAGTATCATTTGGGGGGAATACTTGCTTATTCCTCTGATGGTGATTGTGGGCGTTTATCTGACGATAGGACTTCGCGCTATGCCATGGTTAAAAATACCATTAGCTTTTCAAACGCTATGGCAAGGTCGAGAAAAAAAATCTCAAAAAAAAGGCGACATCAGTCCATTTGAAGCTTTGATGACTGCCCTTTCAGCGACTATTGGCACAGGCAACATTGCTGGTGTTGCCACTGCTATTTATTTCGGAGGGCCAGGTGCAATATTATGGATGTGGGTCATTGCGATTTTTGGGATGGCAACCAAATATGCTGAAGCAGTACTGGCTGTAAGTTATAGAGAAAAAGATGCGCTTGGCAATTATGTTGGCGGCCCGATGTACTATATTCGTAACGGCTTAGGTTACAACTGGCGATGGATGGCAGCGTCATTCTCTTTTTTTGCAATGATTGCAGCATTTGGTATTGGTAATATGGTGCAATCACATTCTGTTGCACATGAAATCAACTCAAGCTTTAGTGTTCCTACTTGGTTTACTGGTACTATTATGGCAACACTAACTGCTATTGTAATTATCGGTGGCGTAAGACGTATCGCTCAGATAGCCTCAAAGATTGTTCCTTTAATGACAGTAATCTATATTATATCTGCGTTAGTTATACTCATCTTAAATATAGAGAAAATACCTGCTGCATTTTTACTCATTATCGATAGCGCATTCACCGGCTCTGCCGCGAGTGGTGGTTTCTTGGGAGCATCAATCTGGATGGCTATACGCTGGGGTTTTGCTAGAGGCATTTTCTCTAATGAAGCTGGTCTAGGTAGTGCGCCAATTGCTCATGCTGCTGCTCAAACTAATGAACCGGTTAAACAAGGAATGGTGGCTATGTTAGGTACTTTTATTGACACTTTAATTCTATGTAGCCTCACAGCATTCGTCATCATTGTTACAGGAGCGTGGGAAAGCGGATTGCAAGGTGCTCCCATGACATCACTGGCATTTTCAATCGGTCTATATGGCTATGGGAATTATGTCGTTAGTTTTGGTTTGATCTTATTTGCCTTCACAACCATAATCGGTTGGAGTTATTATGGTGAAAGGTGTGCAAGTTATCTGTTTGGTACATCCATTATATTTTACTATCGAATTGTATGGGTTCTAGCGATATTCATTGGAGCTATTGTAAAGCTGGAAATTGTTTGGGCTTTTGCAGATGTTCTCAATGGATTAATGGCTTTACCCAACCTTATTGCCTTGTTACTTCTAAGCCCAATTGTTTTTAGCAAAACACGGCAATATTTTAATAATAAAAATTCAAAATGGTCATTAACCAGAAAGATATAAACGCAAATGTAACATCAGCATTAATCGAAGATGTGGGTAGTGGAGATATTACCGCAGAGTTAATACCAGAGGGGCTTTTAGCTTCGGCAATATTAGTCACTCGTGAACATGCCGTAGTTGCTGGAACTCAATGGTTTGAGGAAGTATTTAATCAATTACCCGGTAATACTACAATAGACTGGAATGTTGCAGATGGAGACCTCATTGCACCCGAACAGAGACTGTGCAGAATTAATGGTTCAGCACGATCGCTTTTAACGGGTGAACGTACCGCATTAAATTTTTTACAAACAATTTCTGCTACTGCAACAACAGTTGCTAGTTTTGTCGACATCGTAAAAGACACAAAAACTAAAATATTAGATACACGAAAAACAATACCTGGCTTACGGCTTGCTCAAAAATATGCTGTTATATGTGGCGGTGGCACAAACCATCGTATTGGACTCTATGATGCTATTTTGATTAAAGAAAATCATATAATGGCAGCGGGAAGCATTATGCAAGCGGTTGTACAAGCAAGAGAAAAAAAACTACCTGTGGAAGTAGAAGTTGAGTCCTTGACCGAATTTAAAGAAGCATTAGAGGCAGAAGCAGATCAAATATTATTAGATAATTTTGATTTGCCATTATTAGAAAAAGCCGTAAAGATTAATCAAGGTCGTGCCAAACTTGAAGCTTCTGGCAACGTAAATAAAGAGGACCTTCATGACATTGCGAGAACCGGTGTAGACTACATTTCTATCGGTGCATTAACAAAAAACATCCGAGCAATTGATTTTTCTATGCGCATGTAAATAATAATCTCAGGAATAAAATTATTATACTGTCGAATCATCCCTTTCATACAATAAGAAAAAAATATTTTCAACAATTTCGAAGTTGCAAATAAATGTTTTATGTACGATCTTATAAAAATATCGAGCAACAGAAAATAGAATAAATTTTATTATCGAAACTGAATATCTCATACCTAGTAATTTATTATTTATAAATCTGTTCTCCGATGAATAAACGAAGAAATTACGGATGTTAAGAATATATAAGCAAACATATTGTGAATATGAAAGTATAATATGAGATTATTTATCAACCTCATAAAGCCCTAGAAGGCCACATTCAAAAAAATCTATTAGATGAAATTCAGGAGTTTTTCCTATGTTTTTTATTACTAAGTCTCTTTTATTAAAATGGTTAGAACTATATTCTTGTCCTCCAGTTATAAATATTACTAGAAACATTGAAAGTTGAGGATATACATAACATGATTGTCAGTCTTAATATCGCTGCCACCACAGTACTATTGCTTGTTATATTAACATCACAAACTGTTTTTGCTGAAGATAATATCCAAGAAAAAGAAAGTATTGAGGTTATAGGTATTACACCAACACATGGTGTCGGGCTTCCTAAAGAACTAATTCCCTATAATGTACAGTCCGCATCAAGTACAGATTTAGAGGCAAGCCAAACCTTCGATTTGACCGACTTTATGAATCGAAACCTTGGCAGTGTCACTATCAATGATGCTCAAAATAACCCCTTACAGTCGGATGTATCATATCGTGGTTATTCATTATCGCCATTATTAGGCTTACCCCAAGGATTAGCTGTTTATCAAAACGGTGTGCGAATTAACGAGCCATTCGGTGATTCCATGAATTGGGATCTTGTTCCGGAATCATCTATAGCAAATATTAATTTAATCGGTGGTGCTAATCCTGTCTTCGGTCTTAACGCATTGGGGGGATCACTATCTATCACAACAAAAAATGGTTTTACCCACCAGGGGAAAAGTATTGAAACTTACGGTGGCTCGTTCGATCGTTTTGTTTCAACCATTGAGTCCGGTGGTAATAATGGTAAATGGGGTTATTTTGTCACCGCAAATTACTTCGATGAAGA